>NZ_JBMGJV010000024.1:0-67694 GCF_051025295.1 Candidatus Dedyshia acidiphila
AAAAAAGCCGACCCATGGACCCAGCCAGAGCAAGACCTGGGGATTTCGGACCGTGGCGTAGACCGGCACCAGGACAGCCGCGATGAGCAGGTAGCCGATATAGGCGCTCTTGCGGCTGAAGCGGTCGGCCACGTAGCCAAAGCTGATGTAACCGAAGAAGTTGCCAACCTGCATCACCATCGTCCAGGTGGAGGTGGCAAGCACGCTGAGCCCTCGGCCACCCTGGGCCACCGGCATGGAGAGAAAGCGCGGCACCCAGGTGAACAGCCCCCACCAGGCGAAGAGCGTGGCCGCGTTCATCGCGGAACAGATCAGCAGGCTGCGGCCCATCTCCCCACGAAAGAGTGTGCGGAGCGGAATGCGCTCAGCCGTGCTGGCCTGCGCGCGCTGCCACTCCTCGGGCTCGGGCAGCCGGCGTCGCAACCAAAATGTGATCAGCGCCGGTGCGACGCCAACGAAGAAGACTGCACGCCAGCCGAAGTGCGGAAGCACCAGCGCGACCACTAGCGCCGCGAGCGCGTAGCCGATCGCCCAGCAACTCTGCACCAGGGCAAGCGCCTTCGCGCGATGGTGGTCGGGCCAGCTCTCCGCGACTAAAGCGGCGCCGGCGCCCCACTCACCGCCCATACCCAGCCCGACCAGGATGCGGCACAGCATGAGCACGATAGCGGTCTGCGCAAAGCCGCAGAGCGCGGTTGCAACCGAGTAGAGCAGCATGCTCCACGTGAGCGCGCGCACACGGCCTGCGCGGTCGGCCCACCAGCCAAAAATGCTGCCGCCGAGCGCCGCTGCAAGCAGAGTCACGGACACCATGGCGCCGCTCAGCCCGGCGGAGAGATGCAGCTCTCGTTGGACCTGTCCCAGCACCAGGGCGTAGAGCATCACGTCCATGCTGTCGAGCATCCAGCCGAGGCCGGCGGCGAAGAGCGCACGCCTCTGTTGCGGCGATCCCTCCATCAACCAGCCCACGCTCGCCCCGGCAATCCCGTCCACGCTCACTCCTGATGAACTAGAGTTTCAGCATACGGCTCTGCTCCAAAACTCCACTCAAGGTCTCCCGTTTGCGCATCGCCATCGATACAGGCGGCACCTTTACAGATTGCGTGTATCTCTCCGACGGTGAGCTACACGTTCTGAAGATATTTTCCACGCCGGACGATCCGTCACGAGCGGTGCTCGATGCGGTCGCCCGGTTGTCGAGCGCAACCGGAGCAATGAGTGTGGAGGTGCGACATGGCACTACGGTCGGCACGAATGCGATGCTCGAGCGTAAGGGTGCCCGGGTCGCGTTTGTGACCACCTCCGGCTTCGAGGACACGATCGCAATCGGCCGCCAGACGCGAGCTCATTTGTACGACTGGTTCGCACCCATCCCGGTGCCGCTGGTTCCGCGTGAGCTGCGCTTCGGCGTGCCGGAGCGAGTTGGGCCGACGGGCGAGATGCTGCGCGAGCCGACCGACCAAGAATTGACGAAACTGCGCGAGCAGGTGACGGCCAGTGGCGCCGAGGCGATTGCGATCTCGCTGCTCTTCTCGTTCGCCAACCCAGCGACCGAGCAGCGAGTCCGTGCAGCCCTGGAGTCGCTCCGTTTGCCGATTTCGGTGTCGCACCGCATCCTGCCGGAGTTTCGCGAGTATGAGCGCGGTGCAACGACTGTGGTGAATGCGTACCTCGCACCAAAGATGCAGAGCTACCTGCTGCGGCTTGGCGGTGAGCAGCCTGCCGCGTCTGCGCGCCAGGTCCGCGTCATGCAGTCGTCGGGCGGCATCGTGTCTGCGCGGCTTGCGGCACAGGAGCCGGTACGCACGGTGCTCTCCGGTCCTGCAGGAGGCGTGGTTGGCGCGTGGCGCATGGCCCAGCTTGCCGGATTTGACCGCATCCTCGGCTTCGATATGGGAGGCACATCCACGGATGTGTTCCTCGCCGATGCAGCCAGCGGAGGCCCGCAGCACACGCGCGAGTCGCTGGTGGCCGGCGTGCCGCTGAGCGTCCCGATGCTGGACATTCACACAGCCGGCGCAGGCGGGGGATCGCTGGCGCGCTTCGACCAGGGCGGCATGCTGCGGGTGGGTCCGGAGTCCGCCGGCGCCGCTCCGGGACCGATCTGCTTCGGGCGCGGCACACAAGCAACTGTCACAGATGCAAATCTGCTACTCGGGCGTCTTGATGCGGAGAGCTTTCTTGGCGGCAACGTCACACTCGATCGCGACCGCACGGCGGCAGTGCTTGAAGCCCAGCGCGGGCCGCTGCCTGATGCGGAGAGCTTTGCGGCCGGCATCCTGCGCGTGATCGAGACGGAGATGGAGCGCGCCATCCGGGTGATCTCGGTTGAACGCGGCCACGACCCGCGGCAGTTCACGCTCGTGGCCTTTGGCGGCGGTGGTCCGCTACACGCCTGTGCGCTGGCGCGCGCTCTGGGCATCGCGCGCGTATTGGTTCCGGCGCTGCCGGGCGCGTTGTCAGCTGTCGGCATCCTGCTCGCAGATGTCGTGCGTGACTTCTCGCGCACGGTGATGCTGCGCGCGGACGACTTCATCTCACTTGAGCCGGTGGTCAGCGTCGTGGCCAATGAACTGGAGCAGCAGGCGCGGGAGGAAGCAGTCTCCGAGGCGCTTGCTCCGGAGACGGATCTGCAGATAGAGCGGTCGCTCGATCTGCGATACCGCGGCCAGGGGTACGAACTGAACGTGCCGCTCCTCGATGGATTGGCAGAGAGCGCGGCGGAGTTTCATCGCCTGCACGAGCAGCGCTATGGCTTCAGCGACTACGCACGCCCCATCGAAATCGTGAACGCGCGACTGCGCATGCGCGGCGCGGGTGAGTCTTACCAACCGCAGCCGCGGCCGTTGTGCCCAGGCGATGGAAGCGCCGCGCCGGAGGGCGAGCGGCCGGTCTGGTTCGAGGGTGGCTGGCGCAGCACACATCTGTACCGCCGTGCGGCGCTGGCGCCGGGAGACCGGCTGCGCGGGCCCGCGATGGTGACCGAGTACACGTCGGCCACGCTGATCCCGCCCGGAGCCTCGGCCCAAATTGATGTGTACGGAAATATTGTTGTCACCGTTATGGATACTGAGAGGCAGGCATGAGTCAGCCGATTCTGGAAGTGGCCATCGATCCGGTCGACCTCGCCGTCTTCCGCAGTGCCGTGCATTCGATTGCGGAGGAGATGGGCGCCACTCTGCGCCGCACCTCTGTCTCGCCGAACATCAAGGAACGCCGTGATTATTCCTGCGCTGTCTTCGATCGGCATGCACAGGTGATTGCGATGGGCGATCACATGCCGGTGCATCTCGGCTCCATGCCCATGTCGGTTGAGGCCGCGATCCACGCGATTCACTTCGCACCCGGCGATCTCGCGATCCTCAACGATCCGTATGCCGGCGGCACCCACCTGCCCGATATCA
This sequence comes from Candidatus Dedyshia acidiphila, assembly GCF_051025295.1. Taxonomy (NCBI): domain Bacteria; kingdom Pseudomonadati; phylum Acidobacteriota; class Terriglobia; order Terriglobales; family Acidobacteriaceae; genus Candidatus Dedyshia; species Candidatus Dedyshia acidiphila. Next base: position 3,405 of record NZ_JBMGJV010000024.1, read on the forward strand.
CGATGGTGCTGCCGGTGTTCGCCGCGAGCACTGATGAAACGCCATCCTTCTATATTGCGAACCGCGCACATCACGCGGATGTAGGCGGCACATTTCCGGGGTCGATGGGGCCCGGACGCGAGATCTACCAGGAAGGCGTGCGCATCCCGCCGCTGCGGCTGCTGCGCCGGGGTGAGAGGAATGAGGAGCTGCTCGCGCTGTTGCTGGCGAATGTGCGTACGCCAGCCGAGCGCCTCGGCGATCTCGAAGCGCAGATCGGAGCCTGCCGCGTGGGCGAGCAGCGCCTTCAGGAACTGCTTGCAAAGCATGGTCTGCAGCGGCTGGAGGGTCTGGGTGAAGCGCTGCTCGATTACTCGGAGCGGCTGGTTCGGGCCGAACTCCGCACGTTGCCACGCGGCCGGTTCGCTGCAGAAGATTTCCTCGACGACGACGGTGTGACCTCGGCTCCTGTCCGTGTCGCAGTGCAGCTTGATATCGATCCATCGGCGGGCAGTCTCGAAATCGACTTCGCGGGCTCAGCACCGCAGGTCGCAGGCAGTGTGAACGCGGTGCGTGCGATTACAGTTTCGGCATGCTTCTACGTCGTTCGTTGCCTGCTGCGGGAGAATGCGCCCGCAACGGCAGGCATTTTGCGCCCGCTACGCATCAAGGTGCCGGAGGGCAGCGTGCTCGATGCGCGCCTGCCGGCAGCGGTGGCCGGTGGCAATGTGGAGACATCGCAGCGAATTGTCGACGTGCTGATGCGGGCCCTGGCCCAGGCCGCTCCCGAGCGGGTTCCAGCAGCCAGCGCGGGCACTATGAGCAATCTTAGCGTCGGCGGTTACGATTCGCGGACCGGAACGCCCTTTACCTACTACGAGACTGCAGCCGGCGGAATGGGCGCGCGGCCTGGCATGGACGGCATCTCCGGTGTGCAGACGCACATGACGAATTCGCTCAACACGCCCGTGGAGGCGCTGGAGTACGCGTACCCATTTCGCGTGCGTCGTTATTCGTATCGCGACGCTTCGGGCGGCACCGGGACATTCCGCGGCGGCGATGGACTCGTGCGCGAGCTCGAATTTCTCACCGAGGCACAGGTCACGCTATTAGCGGATCGCCGCGTCTTCCGGCCCTGGGGACTGGCCGGCGGTGCAGAAGGTTTGCCTGGAAGCGCCGTCCTTCTGCTCCCGGATGAAGCACAAACTGAGGTATCGTTGCGCGGCAAGTGCAGCCAGCAGGTTGCAGCAGGAACAGTGCTGCGCCTTGAGACGCCGGGCGGCGGGGGCTCGGGACATAGCTAGGGCGATCGCCAGGAGTTAACGAAATTAGGCAACCCGCGTCCGCTGTTCGCAAGACTTGTAAACCCGCCGTGCACAACACTGGTCGGTGCGCACCTGCATCTCACTGGGGGTGACAAGGCCATGTTTTCTCATGATCGACCGAGAGTTTCCGGCCAGCATCTCCACGCGAAAGCTGGTCGTCGAGACCGCCAAGTACAACGTGCTGACGGCCTACTCGCCCGACGAGGCGATTGACACCCTGCGCCGCTTCCCGGCGGTAGACGGGGTCGTAATGGATGCAGACACAGAAGACCTTCCCTGCGACCAAGTCATAGCCCAGTTGCGAGCAGTGCGGCCTGACGTCGTGATCGTGACCGTCGCGCCCGGCGGCAACGAACCCTGCCGCGAGCAGAGCGAACATGTGGACAGCCACAATCCGCAGGGGCTGGTCGAGGTGCTGGCCCGGCTCTGCCCGGCGGAAGCATCGGAGCAGCGTCGCCATGACGCGCGCCTGCTGCGCATGCCGACGCCTAAGCTTCCGCTGGAGGAGTAGGCGATCAGCGCATGCTGAGCGAATGTGTGTGCAGGTAGAGAAGAACCAGGCACATCAGCAGGATCACTCCGAGCAGGCCAGCCGCCACGAACACCCCCACTTTGCGCGGAGACTTCTCCGCACCGAGAGCCTGACCGGCCTCCTGCTTCGTCTTTCCGTAATGATCCTGTTCCAGTGCCATTGGGCCTCCACGAATGTCTTCTGCAAGTAGGAGGGGAGCCGGCGGTCAGTCGTTGTCTTTCTCCGTGGCTTACTTGCTACGCGGCACACATGGAGAGAGCACGTGGATCAGACATTCAGGCCCGAGCGACGCACCCATTGCCCGTTCTGCTTCTCGAGATACACCCACTGGCTGTTCGCGCACAGGTTGGCGCAGAAGCTGCCCATGTAGACCAGCGCTGCTGTCTGCGCGGTGTTGAAGTAGACCTCACTGAAAAACGTGATCCCTGCATAGCCAGCCCACTTGTCATGAAGCTGCGAGCCTGGGTCCGCCCCGGCCAGCACCTGCCGCAGTTCGTTCTCATCGGCCTTGTTGACCAGCTGGTAGTCGCGATCGATCTGCAGCTTGCGCGTCAACTGGACGCGGTCCAGACGCCGCGCGCGGAAATCGGCAACAGCCTCGTGGAAGGCTCGCTCGTTGCCGGGCGGTGGGCTCAACTCGGAGTCGGGCGCGATCCGCGGGTTCATGTCGTTCAGGTTCACGGTTGTACCCGCAATCGCGAGATGTTGCACCTGAGCAGTGGGCATGCTGTCGAAGGGCGGCCCGGGCAGCAGCATGGAGTAGATCGCGTAGGTCTTGTTCGAGCGTTCCACGTCCGCGGCATGCGCTTTCGCTGCAGCCGACGGCTGCGCGTCCGGTGCTTGGGCAAGAGCACCAGCGCAATACGCGAACGCAAGGCCCGCCAGCAGTGCAACGGTGAGCATGCCCACGGACTTGGTTCTTGCAGGGAAGGCTCGCGGAGTGGTGCTGGGTGAATCCCTCATGTGGCCTCGCTGTGGTGCCGCTGATGGCGTGATCGATGCTCTGCCGGGTCCATGCTCACCAACACAGACGCGCATAGCAGCCCGCCCGTTGCCGATTCGCACCGAATTAAGGCTACGCCGTTGCGCTCGGTCCAACCCTGGATGGATGCGGTAACGCCGGGGCATCGCGTATTCTCGGACGCAAGGATTTGAGACACGTCGTGCCAATCTGCCCTTTGCCTCGCCCCTTCTCCCTCTTACCGCAATCGTTCGCTGGCCGGCTGCCGGCGCTTTTGCTCGGCGTGTTCACCGCACTAACCCTCGTGGCCCAGGCGCCCCCGCCCAATGGGCAGCAGGGTGCCGGAAATGGCGGCGTCAACACCGGCGGCACCTTCGCCCCCGTGCTCGACGCGCAGAAGCGTCCGATCACGGCGGGCGGCTTTGTCGATAGCGGCCAGCCCATCTTCAGCGATATCACCGCGAAATCCGGCCTGGCGACGTGGTCGCACAGAGACGGCACACCGGAGAAGCAGTACATCCTCGAAACGCCGGGCTCCGGTGTCGGCCTGGTCGACTACGACAACGACGGCTGGCTCGATATCTATCTTGTGAACGCCTCGACTTACGAGTCGCTCGCGGGCAAAGGGCCTGCGCCAAAGGCAGCGCTGTTTCACAACAACCACGACGGCACCTTCACCGATGTGACCGCGAAGGCCGGCGTGGCCAACGAACGCTGGGGCTTCGGGGTCGCCATCGCCGACTACGACAATGATGGCTGGCCGGATATCTACGTTGCGAACTTCGGAGGCAATCGGCTTTTTCACAACAACCACGACGGCACCTTCACCGATATGGCGGAGAAGGCCGGTGTCACGGTGGGTGGCTGGAGCACCGGGCCGACCTGGGGAGACTACGACGGCGACGGCCGGGTCGACCTGTTCGTGCCGGGTTACGTGAAGTTCGAGAAGAATCAGCCGCCCACGCCGGGCTCGGCCACGACGCTGGCGCGGAGCTTCTGCCAGTTCCGCGGTGCTCCCGTCATGTGTGGTCCGCGTGGATTGGACGGCGAGCGCGATCACCTCTTCCACAATAACGGGGATGGCACATTCACAGACGTGAGTGAGAAGGCCGGTGTCGCCGACAAGGCGGGCTATTACGGGCTTTCCAGTGTGTTCGTCGACCTGAACAATGACGGCAAGCTCGACCTGGTGGTGGCGGACGACTCGACGCCGAACTATGTCTACATCAACAAGGGCAATGGCACCTTCGAAGACGCGAGCTACGCCTCGGGGTATGCGCTGAACGAGAACGGGCGCGAGACGGCATCGATGGGTATCGCGCTCGGCGACTACCAGAACAACGGCCGCATCGACCTGTTCAATACCACGTTCTCTGACGACTACGACGTGCTTTATCGTAACGATGGCGATGCCAATTTCACGGACGTCAGCTATGAAGCCGGAGTGGCGGAGATTACCGTCCCGTTTCTTGGCTGGGGCGATGCCTTTATCGATTACGACAACGACGGCTGGAAGGACCTGTTCATCGCGAACGGCCACGTCTATCCTTCCGTCGATAAGAACCAGTGGGGCACGACCTTCGCAGAGCGCGCGCTGCTGTTTCGCAACCTGCAGGGAAAGCGGTTTGAACTCCAGCCTGCTGTAGCGGGCACCGGGCTTGCGGTGGTGAAGCCCGGGCGCGGAGCGGCCTTTGGCGATCTGTTCAATGACGGCAAGATGGACGTCGTGATCAACAACATGGACACCACGCCCACGCTGCTGCGCAACGTCAGTGCAGATCACCATCATTGGGTGGAGCTAAACCTGGTGGGCACGGGTACGACCACGCCGCGCGATGCAACGGGCGCTACGGTCTTCGTCACGGTGGGTGGCGTGCGGCAGCGCGGCGATGTGGTGCGGGGTGGCAGCTACGCCTCCTCCAGCGATCCGCGTATCCACTTCGGGCTGGGAGATGCGACACGCGTGCAGGAGGTAGAGGTCCACTGGCCCGGTGGCGCTCTCGAAAATGTGACGTTGCCCGGCGTGGATGCTATCTACACCATCACTCAGGGCAAAGGCGTGACTGCTCACACTGCCGGTGGCAAGACGAAGTAGCTTCAGCTCGCTCCGGGCGAAAGCGGCGCACTGACCTCCGCCGTGTGGTGCTGCAGATTGCGCTGGTGGACGTGCACGACGCTTGCGAAAAGGGCCGCAAACACTGTCAGAAACAAGAGAGCGAACAGGAGAATGTGGCCGCGGGAGAGATCACGCATAAGTGCCGGCCATGCTCGCTCGCGTGCAGCATCGTCGTCAAGTGCCGGAAGGGAGCGCTGCGTTCACTTCCGTGGCGTGGCGGTGGACTCACGGACGATCAGCTCCGGCCGGATGCGATATTCGAGCGCTGGCACCGGTCCCTGGGCCCCTCGTCCGGCACGATAGAGCGCCTGGAAGGCCCGATCGGCAATCACGGCACGGGCTAATCGCACTGTTGTCAGGGGTGGATGCAGGAATTCGCTGAGCTCGATGTCATCGAAGCCCACCACGGAGACATCGTCTGGCACACGCAGCTGCCGGCTGTGCAGCGCGCCGATCGCGCCGATCGCGGTCAGATCGTTCGAAGCGAGCACGGCGGTTGGCAGCTGGTTCGTGCCTTCACACCGGACCAGGATGCGTTCCATGGCGGCGCGCCCCCCGTCGATCCGGTGATTGCCTTCCTCGATCAGCGAACTGTGCGGCGAGATTCCTTTGCGCTGGAGGGAGGCGAGCAGCGCCTCCCGACGGGTGCGTGCCGAGGCCAGGTCCAGGGGGCCGCTGATGAACGCGATCTGCCGGTGCCCCAGGCCGAAGAGGTGCTCAACACCATCGTCGACTCCCGCTGTGTAGTCAATCAGGATGTTGCTGATGCCGGTGGCGGGGTCGCCGGTATCGAGGAAGACCATCGGGATCTGCCGGCTGTGTAGACGCTCGATCAGGTGGGCGCCCATCTCGGAGGTCATCACCGCCACCCCGTCCACCTTGCGCTCCAGCATGCGTTGAACGCAGACCTCGGTGCGCTCCGGGCTATAGCCGGTATTCGCCACGATGACCTCGTAGCCATTGCGCACAGCCTGATCCTCGAAGCACTTCACCAGCTCAGGGAAGAACGGGTTCGTAATGTCCGAGATGATGAGGCCGTAGATGCGGCTGCGCCCGGAGCCCAGGGCGCGGGCGTTGGTATTGGGATAGTAGTTCAGCGCCTCGATGGCGCGACGAACGCGTTCCGCGGTCTTGGGTGCGACCTTGCTGGACCCATTGATGGTGCGCGAAACGGTGGCAGTCGAAACGCGCGCGCGGTCGGCAACCGCCTGTATGTTCATCTGCCCCCGGGGCCGAAACCGCGCGACGTGCGCCTTCCGGCGAACCTTGCTGCCTCAGAGCATATCCTGAGAAGAACCAACGTGGAGACAGGCGTTTTTCTTCCGATTGGAGCCGGTCCTTGTAATCGGTTACAATCCTCCCCGTTTCCGGAAACTCACATCGGAACGTCGTATCCGCTATGACTGCCGCCGTGCGCAACGCCTTTCCGCATCGCCGCTACAATCCTCTCCGCGGGGACTGGGTGCTGGTTTCGCCCCATCGCACACAGCGTCCGTGGCAGGGCGAGACCGGCAGCGCCACGAGTGCACCCCCGGTGCATTACGACCCGGCCTGCTACCTGTGTCCGGGAAACGAGCGCGCTGGCGGTCATCGTAATCCGCCGTACGCCTCTGTTTTCGCGTTCGACAACGATTACGCCGCACTGCTTCCGGATTCGCCCGCGCCGCCGGATACCGGTTCGCCGTTGCTGCGCGCCGAACAGGAGCAGGGCCTGTGCCGTGTCCTGTGCTTCCATCCGGACCACTCGCTCACCCTGGCGCGCATGACGGTGCCAGAGATCGTGCCCGTGGTGGAAGCGTGGACGGAGCAGTACCGGGAGCTCTCCTCCTTGCCGTTCGTGCAGCATGTGCAGATCTTCGAGAACCGTGGCGCCATGATGGGCGCCAGCAACCCGCATCCGCACTGTCAGATCTGGGCGACGAGCCATGTGCCGGACGAGCCTGCCCGGGAACGAGTGCAACTGGAACGCTGGCACGCCGAACACGGCACCGGCCTGCTCACAGGGACGGTCGCGCTTGAGACGGAGCGAAATGAGCGTCTTGTCTGCCAGAACGACAGCTTTCTGGTCATCGTGCCCTACTGGGCGGTGTGGCCCTTTGAAACCCTTGTGATTGCGCGGGAGCCCCTGCACTCACTTCTTGATTTCAACGAACAGCAGCGGCGTGACCTGGCCGCTATCCTGAGCGAGCTCACCATCCGCTACGACAATCTGTTTCAGACCAGCTTCCCTTACACGATGGGCCTCCACCAGGGTGCCGGACCAGAGCAGCATTTCCATGCGCACTTCTATCCGCCTCTGCTGCGCTCCGCTACGGTGAAGAAGTTCATGGTGGGCTTCGAGATGCTTGGCATGCCGCAGCGCGACATCCTGCCGGAGGATGCGGCGGCACGCCTGCGCGAGGTGCCGGCCACCCACTACCTCGGGGTGCGCTGATGGCTACTGTGCGAACTGCAAGCCCATCCGCACCTGTGGTGAGCACGACAGAGGAGCGCGTGCTCGAGAACGACCACCTGCGCGCGGTGATCCAGCCGTCGCGTGGCGGCAAGTTGATCTCGTTGCTCAGCAAACGCACGGGTATCGAGTGGTTGCTCCCCCCGCTGCGGTCCTACGCCGACGCGCAATCGAACGGCGGTTTTGAGCAGTGGGATGGTGGCGGCTTCGACGAGTGCCTGCCCACCGTTTCAGCAACACAGAACGCCCCCGATCACGGCGAACTGTGGCGCCAGAGCTGGCACGAGCACCCGGAGGTGACGCGCGGCGTCTTGCTGAGTGCCAGGGCCGACGGAGGAGCACTTCTGCTGGAGCGCATGGCGTCGCTTGAGGGAACCAACCTGCTGCTGGAGTATCGGCTGACGAACAAGAGCAGCCGTCCACAGCCGGCGCTCTACTGTGCGCATCCGCTGCTACGGGTCGAGCTCGGCGATCGAATGGTTCTGCCGGCAGAGGTTACAAGCGTGCGGGTGGAGAGCTCTGCGGGTGATCGTCTTGGACGGAGTGGCGAGGACATTGCGTGGCCAAGGCCTCGGTCCTCAGCAAGTGAGGACGTCAGTGTCGTCGGACCGCCCGACGGTATGCAGGCCGATAAGCTGTTCGCCGGCCCGCTGACGGAAGGGCGTTGCACGCTGCTCCGGCCGTCTGCCGGGGAGGGGCTGGAGCTGACCTTTCCTGTGCAGGTGCTGCCGTGGGTGGGCCTGTGGATCTGTCGCGATGCATGGCCCGCGGACGCGCCACGGCGGCAGTACACGGTCGCCTTTGAGCCATCGAGCGCTCCGCATGACAGCCTCGATGCGGCCGTCGCCGACGGCACTGCCTGGCAGCTTGCGCCCGGTGAGCAGCGCACCTGGACTCTGCGATTCCGTGTCGTTGCGTCTGGGTCCACGGCAGGCGCATCGGAGAAGCAATGATCTCGCTTGAGCCTCTGTTGCGGCAGCATGCCGCCCGCTTCGCGCCCGCCACACGCGTCTTTCAGGCGCCGGGCCGCGTGAACCTCATCGGCGAGCACACGGACTACACCGGCGGCCTGGTGATGCCGGCGGCCATCGACTTCAACACCGTTGCGGCGGTCAGCCCTTCGGGCAGCAGCAAGAGCGCGCTCTACTCGGTAAACTTCACGCGCGTCTTCGAGTTCGACGCGACCGCCCAGCCGGGTAGTGCGCGCCATGACTGGACCGACTACCCCGTTGGCGTGCTTTGGAGCTTGCGCGAGCGGGGCATTGTGCCGCCGCAATTCAACATGACGCTCGACGGCGATGTGCCCCTGGGCGCCGGACTGAGTTCGTCGGCTTCGATCGAGGTTGCTGTCGCGTTTGCTGCACTGGCCCTGGCCAGCCGCACGCTGCCGTTAACAGACATCGCACTGGCCTGCAAACGTGCAGAGAACGGTTACGTTGGCGCCCAGAGCGGCATCATGGACCAATACATCGCCTGCTGTGGGGTGAAGGATCACGCGCTGCGCATCGACACTCGGGACCTCAGTTCGCACGCCGTACCGCTGCCGGCCGATGTTCGGCTGGTCATTTGCAACTCGATGGTGAAGCATTCCCATGCAGGCGGCGCATACAACCAGCGCCGTGCCGAGGTAGATGAGGGCACGCACGCCCTGCGGGCGTTCGATCCGGCGCACCGCGGTGACACGTGGGAACTGCGCGACGCCACAGTCGCGGATCTCGAAGCAGCCCGATCGCGCATGTCGCCCAACGCCTTCCTGCGTTGCCGCCACATCATCACGGAGAATGAACGCGTCGAAGAGGCCTCCACGGCTCTCGAAGCGGGCAACCTGGCGCGCATGGGCAAGCTGATGGGGGAAGCCCACGCCAGCTACCGTGACGACTTCGCCGCAAGTTGCCCTGAGGTGGACCTGCTTGTGGAGTTGGCCAACCAGCAGCCGGGCCTAATCGGGGCACGCCTGACCGGCGGTGGATTCGGTGGCTGCACGGTCAATCTCGTCGAGGCGGAGCACGCTGGGCAGTTCCGCGAGCGTATTCACGATGCGTATCTCGACCGTTCCGGCATCGACGCGGACATCTACCTCTGCCAGGCCGCTGCTGGTGCATCCGAGTTGCCGCTGCCCGCGTGATTGCACCGGGCTCTCTGGTGTAGCGTCAGGAGCATGCGGAGTTTCAGCCGGCGTCCAGCGTGGCATGCACTCCTGATCGCGTGCGCGTTGCTGTACGTTCCGGGAGCCCGCGATGCGCTCTCTGCAACGAGGCCGGCGCCCGCGGTTATCGAGACGCCCAACCCCGACAACACACCGGAGCAACGAGCACGGCCGTATGTGGTGCTGGTCTCGATCGACGGCTTCCGCTATGACTACACGCGACTGTATGGCGCAACGCATCTCGACGAGATGGCGAAGCGCGGCGCATCTGCGCCGGATGGCATGTTGCCAGCCTATCCTTCCGTAACCTTTCCGAATCACTACACCATCGTGACCGGCCTTTATCCTGAGCACCACGGCATCGTGGCGATGGACTTCTACGATCCGGTCCGGCATCAGCGCTATGCCTATAACGATCCTGCAACGGTCACCGATGGCACCTGGTATCGCGGCACGCCGCTGTGGTCGCTGGCAGAGCAGCAGGGCATGCGGTCTGCCTGCTTCTTCTGGCCCGGTTCGGAGGCAGAGATTGCCGGCAAGCGGCCCAGCTACTACCTGCACTACGAGGACGCAGTGCCGGATGAGCAGCGTGTTGATCAGGTGGTCGCGTGGCTTAGCCTGCCAGAGGCGAAGCGGCCGCACTTCGTTACGCTGTATTTCGGTCAGGTGGATCACGCCGGCCACCGCTACGGCCCTGATGCGCCGGAGACACGCGCCGCTGTCCGTCACTTGGACACTGTGATTGGCGTGCTCCAGGATCGGCTTACTCACCTGCACCTGCCCATCGATCTGATCGTCGTCTCCGATCACGGTATGGCCGCAGAGCAGGGAAGCTGGATTGATCTTGATCAATACGCAGACTTCTCTGGCGTCGAGAGCGCAGGCACGCTGCTGTATCCCGCGACCGAAGCCCAGGCAGCCGAGATCTATCGCAAACTGCGCATCGTCAGTGACAAATTCAAAGTCTACCGTCGTAACCGGATGCCTGCTGACTTGCACTATGCAGGCGATGCTCGCATTGGCGATCCGGTCGTCGTGGCCACCGGATCGTATGCGCTGCGCGTGCATGCGCCAGCCGATGCGGCGCACGATCGCCCTCCTAACCATGGGGTGCACGGCGATGATCCTCGCTTGGTACCGCAGATGCTCGCGATCTTCTACGCAGAAGGTCCTGACATTCGCCCCGGTGTGCGACTGAAGCCGTTCGAGAACGTGAATCTGTATCCGTGGATTGCCGAGATCCTCGGGCTGACGGCGTCCGCATCGGATGGCTCTGCAGCCGTCCTCGAGCCAGCGCTGGTGCACCCGAGTCCGTAGATTCCTGAGCAGCGCCCCCTCTCGACGGTGGTCCGTGAGCCGCTATGATGATCACGAAACGCCATGACTTACCTCTTGGGGATCGACGCTGGCGGCACCAGCACCCGTGCGGCTCTCGCCGACGAGACGCGCATTCTTGGGCGCGCCCGTTCCGGCAGTATCAAACTGATGCGCGTCACCGCGGCCGAGGCCGAAGCCAACCTGCGCTCGCTGCTGGATGAGCTCATGCGCACCAGCGGCATCCCGATCACTGAAGTGGCCTCCACCTGCGTCGGCATCGCGGGTAGCACGGTATCAACTGTGGCCGGCTGGGTGTGGCAGACACTAGGCCCGCTCTTGCGCGGCGATCTGGTGGTCTGTGGCGATGTCGACATCGCGCTCGACGCAGCATTCCCGGGACAGGCGGGCGTGCTGGTGATCGCGGGCACGGGTTCGAACACTCTGGGTCGCACCACGAGCGGCGAACTGGTGAGTGTGGGGGGGTGGGGTCCGCTGCTTGCCGACGATGGCTCGGGCTATTGGATTGGGCAGCGCGCGTTGCGGGCGGCGCTGCGCGAACACGATGAGCACGGAGCGAGCAAGCTGCTGACCGCCCTCGCGGCCGCTTGGCGCGCGGATACGCTGGAGCAACTCGTGGAGATTGCGCACACAACCCCGCCTCCCGATTTCGCAGGATTGACCGAGATCATCGCGCAGGTGGCGAACCAGGGCGAGGCGCTGGCTCAAGCCGTGTTGCGCGCAGCCGGACGCGCCCTTGGGGAAGACGCCTCGCTCGCGCTGCGGAAGCTGATCACGCTTGAGCCGCGCGTGCCGAGGCGCGTCGCATTCATCGGCAGTGTACTCGCGAACATTCCGATGGTCCGCGAGGCGTGGCTGGCTGAGATTGAGCGGGAGCACCCCGGCACAGTGGTGCTGCCGGAGCCTGTCGATGCCGTGCAGGGTGCGCTCTGGCGCGCTCGCCAGAACCTGCAGGAAGCGCCGTGAGCCCGCGCACCAAAGCAAGCGGCGGGGCATCTGCTTCGCCTGCAATGCCACGCATCGGTGTCCACCTGTCCACGGCAGGCGGCGTGTTCCGAGCGGCAGAGCGAGCGCGCGACGCCGGTGCCGACACATTCCAGATCTTCTCGTCGAGCCCGCGCATGTGGCGCCCGGGCACGCTCTCGCGCGAGCACTGCGACCAGATGCGCGAGTTGCGCGAGCGCTTCGGCATCGCGCCCCTGGTGATCCATGCCAGCTACCTGATCAACGTGGCCGCGCAGTCGGATGAGATCTGGGAGAAGAGCATCACCGGGCTGCATGGGGAGATTGAGCGGGCGTTGGCGCTGGGGGCGGAGTATCTGGTGCTGCACCCGGGGTCATGGCGCGGGCTGACGCGCGAGCAGGGCCTCGTACGCGCGGCGGAGGCGATTGCGCGGGCGTTCGAGGCGCGCAGTCCGGACGGGCTCGCGGCGCAGCAGTGCAACTTCCGCCTGTTGGTGGAGAACACGGCGGGGGCGGAGTATTCGCTTGGCTCCGGGTTTGCGCAGGTGGGCGAGCTGGTGGCGCGGCTGCGGGCAGTGGCACCGGTTGGTGCGTGTCTCGACACGTGCCATTGCCACGTGGCCGGTTACGACCTGCTGACGCCTGAGGGCTACGAGGAGACGGTCGAGGGGATCGCGGAGACGATCGGGCTCGACACGGTGCGGGTGTGGCACATGAACGATGCCAAGGCGCCGCGTGGGTCGCGACTGGACCGGCATCAGCACATCGGCCAGGGCACCATGGGCGCGGCGCCGTTTCGGCGGCTCCTGCAGGATCCACGGTTCGCGCACTGCGCGTTCATCGCGGAGACGCCGGTGGACGACGATGGCGACGAGGCGCGCAATGTCGCGATGCTGCGGTCGTTAGCCGTTCGCACGGCGCGGCGTAAGACTTCATCGTCTGTCGCGACATCCTAGCCAGGCATGAGAGGTTCCATCGTTCGGCGGTCGCACCATTGGATCGTCAATCGCGGGTGGCGGGGCTTTCTGGCGGAGTTGTGGCGGCGGGTGCGCATCCGGCTGTCGCGGCAGAGGCGGGTGGGGGATGCAAAGCCGCCGGTGCGGGGGCGGCACCCGTTCGATGAGCAGTACGGCGTTGAGACGGGCGGCCTGATCTTCGCGGAGAAGCTGCGGGCGGATCGGCGCAAGGCGTACTGGGCAACGGCGTACTACGGCATCTCGCCGGCGGTGCTGTGGGCTGCACTTGAGCGGCTGGCGCTCGACTGGCAGCGGTACACGTTTGTGGACATCGGGTGCGGCAAGGGGCGCGCTTTGTTGGCGGCGACGCGGTTTCCCTTTCGTGGGGCGGTGGGGGTGGAGCTCTCGCCGGAGCTGGCGGAGGTGGCGCGGGAGAACGTCGCGCGCTTCGAGGCACCGTGGCGTCAGCCGATGCCGATCGAGGTGATCGCCGGGGATGCGACCGAGACGTCGCTGCCGGAGGGGCCGCTCGTGCTGTCGCTCTATCACCCGTTCGCTGCGCCGGTGATGCGGCGGTTCCTAGCCCAGCTTGAGCGGAAGCGTGCGCGGGACGGTGACGAGATGTGGATCCTCTACACCAACCCGGAGCTCGATCCGATGCTCAGTGGGGTGCCGTGGCTCGAGCGGCAGTGGGACGCCTGCCTTCCGCTGCCGATCGAGGAGCAGGAGGCGAACCACTTCGGCGTGGAGTGGGAGCGGGTCGTCGCGTATCGTACGCGTTCGTGATCGAGGAGTGCGACCGAGGGTGGGGACCCCTCCCCCCTCCTGGTGCCCGGCTTCCGCTCGGAAGTGACGGCAGGGCAGCGGGTTAGCCCGCGCGAGGCGGCTAAGTGTGGTGTTCCATTGGGCTTACAGGTAAACACTTCCTGCGACTGGAGTTAGCGGCTGGACGTAAGGTTGAAGTGCGGCGCTGGCCTGTGGCCAGCGCTCTTCCTGCTCGCTTCTGGCTGGATGAGGGCCTATTTCCAGACTAGCAAATTGTCACAGTAGGTCTGCCACGGTATGGGTTACGAAGGTGGAACGCCCGACGACCATGTTCGACCTTGCGGGCGCCCGGCGCACGTGTTACCTTATGGGTAATTCTAACGGGCGCCGTTCTTTTACCTGAGAGGTTTGATTATGGAGATAGAGGTAGGCGACAAAAAACTTCGCCGAGCCCTCGCGGACGGCGCCGATGCGAAAAGGCTGTACGGCGCGGACATGGCAAAAAAGCTACAGCTTCGCGTAAGCGCACTGAAAGCGGCGATTAGCTTAGCGGACTTTTGGCCTCCTAAATCGGGACCGGAGCGCTGTCATGAACTCATTGGAAGCGAGAGGGGAATATTCACCGTGGATCTCGTCCAGCCCTACCGTCTTCTGTTTAGGCCCGCAGACGACACAACTGTAAGTGACCGGTCAAATGAACAAGAGCGTTGGAAGAGAATCAAAGCCATACTTCTTATAGCAATCGAGGACACTCATGAGTAGCGCAGCCCGGGACATTGTAGAGCTAAGCGCTGTGCCGCATCCTGGCGAGAACGTTTTGGAATATCTGGCATTTTTCGGATGGTCTCAAAGCGATCTAGCAAGGCGCAGCGGACTCACACCGAAGACGATCAGTGGTATTTGCAATGGGAAGAATCCGATCACGCCCCAAACTGCACTTGCATTCGAGCGAGTGCTTCAAAGGCCCGCACATTTTTGGCTCGCACTGCAAAGGCAGTACGATGAAGCCGAAGCTCGGCGGAAAGAGAATGTTAGAGAAGCAGGGTGGAATGACTGGCATAAAGCATTCCCCGTGGCTGAAATGAAAAAGCTCCAGTTTTCTCTTCCGCCCGGAGCATCGGAGACTGAATCTCTTCTCAAGTTTTTTGGGGTGTCCTCGCCTCAAAGTTGGACCTCGGTCTGGAAAGCCTCTGCGGTAGCCTATCGACAGACTAGATCGATTGCCCTCAGGGAGGGAGCTATCGCAGCATGGGTAAGAGAGACTGAGATTGAGGCTCGGCAGTTCGATCTGTCTCCATTCGACGATAAGAAGCTTGCAGCATTGATTCCTAGCATTAGGAGTTTAAGCCGAATCCGGATAGATAAGGCTATTGACTCTATACAAACAATCTGCGCCTCAGCGGGAGTAGCAGTAGTCATAGTGCCTGCGCTAAAAAACACTGGAATCAGTGGTTGCGCAAGGTGGACATCAGAAAACAAGGCACTCATTGGCTTGACTCTTCGTTATAAAACAGACGACCAGTTCTGGTTCACACTATTCCACGAGCTAGGTCACGTGCTCTTGCATAGGCATCAACGCTTTGTACTGGATAACGTCGCGGAAGACCTAGAGGACGACATCGTCGATCCCGAAATGCAAAAGGTGGAAGATGAAGCCAATAGGTTTTCGGCAGATCAGTTGATCCCCCCTGCATCGCTGGGAACTTTCACTCGAAAAGGCGACTTCTCCAGTAAAGCTATACATGACTTTTCTGAAGCACAGGGCGTAGGGCCTGGCATAGTAGTCGGTCGACTTCAGCATGACGGTTTCCTTAAGGCCCATGAAGGTAATACCCTTAAGCAAAAACTGGATTGGCAGTTCAAGGAGTAACCATCAATGATAGGCAAAATCTTTATAACAAGCTCAGGTTATGACCCGGAACTGGGTAAGCAGGTCGCCGATCCCTTTTTGGGCCCTAAGCCCTCGTTGGGAGCGTGTCGTCCAGACTTGCGACGCCAGCTAAATAGTAGAGATCACCTTTTTGTGGTTTCTGGAAAGGTCCCCGGCGCCAACCAGTTCATCATGTGTGGCTTCGAGGTCGAGAGCAAAATTAGCGCGCAAGAGGCTTACGAACTGTTCCCGGAGCAGCGTCTAATGCAGCACGACGACGGTCATGTAACCGGCAACATAATCGTGGATGGGAAGGGTCAACATCACGCCCTTGATACTCACTCTACTTTCGAGAGCCGTGTTGACAATTACATCGTGGGCACCAACCCACTCATACTCGCGAGCGCTGGGGAGATAGCCCGGGGTCGGCTTGAAACCATCGAAGTACTCCGCGACGTCCTGGGCAAGCGTGGTAGAACGCCGTTCGAAGTTGTAGGGCGGTTCGGCTCCACGTTGAACGAGGAGCAGATAGCCGAACTCAGAAAGTGGATTGCGTCAGTGAAGGGACTTGGTGATAGACGAGTTTCGTAGTGCAGGCTGGAGATATCTATATGTTGGGGACTAATTGGCCAACAAGGCCGTGTGAAATCGTACCGGTGGGCAAACGCCGGGACGGGCGGATACGTTTCTGGTGCCTGTCTCACAAGGCGAACGCTACAGCGAAGTATGGGGTCGCGGATCAGTCATGCGCCGCTGCATCACTACAACCTGTTTCTGAAGCGGAAATACTCTGGTTGGACATCGATAAGTATCCAGGTGGGGTCGCGCTTTGGGGCGCCGCGAATCCGATCTATGACACGACCGCCGTGCCCATGGAAAGAGGTATTCACGTCCATACCCGTGAAAAAGCAAATGGGGAGAAGGGGATCGACCAAACGTTTCGCGCGGTGACACTAGTCGGAAGTGGAATGGGTGGAGACGGTTTCACGGTGTCGGAGTCAGAGGCCATTTACTATATGGTCGCTTCGGTGTTCGGCTTTGAACCGAGTCTCGTCACATGCGGGTACTGCGGGCGCCCTCATCTTGATAGGGACTTCTTCTCTGTTCATCCGCATAGGCGTCATCTATGCGTCTGGTGCGGGCGATATTTCCTAAATGCACATGCGGGGATCGGAAACCCAATCGCGGGAGTTCGTGCCGCTTGCAAAGTGCAAACAAGTTCACCGCGACCCGCCGGGCGAACCTTACAGCTAAGTCAATCTGATTTCCCGGGCGGGATTCAGATTTGGGGTTCAAATCCGGCATTTGTTTGGACGGCGGAGACGTTTGAAGAAGAGGGAGTCCACGTACATGCCTTTGCCGATGGCACTCGGCCCCTCATCGACGAGACATTTTCCGAGGTGATAATCGACGGGGAGGTGCTGGAGCCCATTGCAGTTCGAATTCTGATGGCACAAATGTCCTTGCCTTCGCTTGTCGGGCGTGTTGTCCCGCTTAGGTGTAAGACGTGCGGCCCAGTGAGACTTCACCTGGGGAGTGAGGCGTTCAACCCGACGGCTTTGCATACGTGTGACTCATGTGGGCGAGCGATCGCCAGCCCGAATCGCAGACGCAAAGTGGTGTCAAATCCGCTTTTGAGCACGCTGGAAGGCCTAAGTAGGACTGCGGTACGTAGACCGCAGGCCTATAGTGCGCATTGGACGTTAGAAACCTTATAGTCTTGTCCCACTCACTCCCACTCAATCGTGCCCGGCGGTTTGCTGGTGATGTCGTAGACGACGCGGTTGATGCCGCGGATTTCGTTGACGATGCGGCTGGAGATGCGTTTGAGCAGGTCGTAGGGGAGGGGCACCCAGTCGGCGGTCATGCCGTCCTCTGAGTGCACGGCGCGGATGGCGCAGGTGTACGCGTAGGTGCGCTGGTCGCCCATGACGCCGACGCTCTTGACTGGTAACAGTACGGCGAACGATTGCCAGATCTCGCGGTAGAGGCCGGCGGCCTTGATCTCGGTGACGACGATGTCGTCAGCCTCCTGGAGCAGGGCGACGCGTTCGGCGGTGACTTCGCCGAGGATGCGGACGGCGAGTCCGGGGCCGGGGAAGGGCTGTCGCTCGAGGATCTCTTCGGGCATTTTGAGGTCGCGGCCGATGCGGCGGACCTCGTCCTTGAACAGGTCGCGGAGTGGTTCGATAAGGGCGAGCTTCATCGTCTCCGGCAGGCCGCCGACGTTGTGGTGGCTCTTGATGGTCTGCGACGGCCCCTTTACAGATGAGCTCTCGATGACATCGGGGTAGAGCGTGCCCTGGACGAGGTAGTCGACGCCGCCGGTGGTCTGGGTGATGCGGTGGGCCTCGTCGTCAAAGACGGCGATGAACTCGGCGCCGATGGCCTTGCGCTTGGTCTCGGGGTCGGTGACGCCTTCGAGTTTGGCGAGGAAGCGGGTGGAGGCGTCGACGGCGACGAGGTTGAGGCCGAGCTTGTCGCGCATGGTGGCCTGGACCTTGAAGAACTCGTTGCGGCGAAGGACGCCGTTGTTGACGAAGACGCAGGTGAGCTGGTCGCCGATGGCGCGGTGGACGAGCACGGCGGCGACGGAGGAGTCGACGCCACCGGAGAGGGCGCAGATGGCGTGGCGGTCGCCGACCTTCTGCTTGATGGCGGCGATGGTGGCCTCGATGAAGTGGGCGGGTGTCCAGTCGGCGCGGGCGTTGCAGATGCGGAAGAGGAAGTTGCGGAGGAGCGCGGTGCCCTGGCGGGTGTGGTGGACCTCGGGGTGGAACTGGACGGCCCAGATCCGGCGCTCGGGGTTGGCGATGCCGGCGACGGCGTTGGCGGTCTTGGCGGTGAGGTGGAAGCCGGGGGGGGAGCTCGAGGGCTTCGTCGCCGTGGGACATCCAGACGGTCAGGTCGGCGGGGAGCTCGTGGAAGAGCGGGTTTTCGTCGTCGATCAGGGAGACTTCGGCGTGGCCGTACTCGCGCTTGTCGGCGGAGCGGACCTTGCCGCCGAGGTGGTGCGTGATGAACTGCAGGCCATAGCAGATGCCGAGCACGGGCAGGCCGAGCGCGAGGATGGCGGGGTCGGCGGGTGGCGCATCGCTGTCATAGACCGAGCAGGGGCCGCCGGAGAGCACGATGCCGAGGGGGCGGTGGGCGCGGATCTCCTCGAGCGAGGCGGTGCAGGGCAGCACGACGGAGAAGACGTTCTGCTCGCGGATGCGGCGGGCGATGAGTTGTGTGTACTGGGAGCCAAAATCCAGGATGACGATCGACTGGGTGTCCACGAGACATTGTAAAGGGGTCAGGGGTCAGGGGGCGGGGAACGTCGCCATGCGCAGATGTTTGTGAACGCCGCTCACGAAGCTTTGGTGGGGGCTGCCGGCATGCGGTCGCGCCTGCGCTGGCTAGCGCCTCCGAAATTCGAAGAAGGAGGCGAGGCGGGCGATCTGGAAGAAGTCAGATGCGGCGAGGTAGAGGACGCCGACGAAGGCGTACCAGGCGTCGAGGGAGTTGCCGGTCATGACCGTTTCAAAGGGCAGCGGGATGGCGGAGAAGACCATCGCGAGCACGATGAGCGCGAGCTTGACGATGCCGAGGACGAGGTTGATCTCGACGAGCTGCATGGTGAGGCGGCGGCCCTGGCGGAGGGTGGCGGCGAGCGCGGCGGGAGCGCTGCGGTGCTCGGCGGCGACGAGGATGGTGGCGAAGGAGAGAATCCAGCTCAAGAGCGCCCAGACGACGAAGCTGGCGAGCGAGAGGCAGATGAGCCAGGCAGCGAAGCCGACGACGTTCTGCTCAGCGCCGGGGGAGAGGTTTGTGAGGGTGCCGCGGGCGGCCCAGCGGACGAGGGCGAACCAGAGGGTCCAACTGGCGGCGAGGGACAGGATGCGGAGGAGCTGGAGCAGGAACAGGGGAGCAATCCGTACTCGTGGCTGCGACGTGATGAGCCGGAGGACCGGGGCTCGTCCGAGGGCCGAGGCTGCTGCCCAACCGATCGCGAGCAGCGGCGCGACCCACAGCGCGAGCCGCAGAGCGGTGGGCGCAGCGCTCTGCCAGGCATCCTGCAGCGCGACGAGGGCTGCTCCCGCGTGGGCGAGGGACAAGCCGCTGAGATCGAGGTGTTGCTGCTCGAGGCGGGCTTCGATCCGGAGTCCGCACCAGCCGAGCAGGAGCAGGGCGGGGATGCCGAAGAGCCAGCGCCAGGCGAGCTCGCGCGCGAGCAGGCCGGGGCGCCGCCAGAGCTCTGCCTGGATAGAGACGAGGGACTGCGTGCTGCGCACGCCCAGCGGGGAGGCTGGCGCATCGACATTGCCTGAGATCGCGGGCGGAGGCGCAGCGGATCGGTGGATCATCCGCCTTCAGTGTACCGACGCCCTCTCGGGTGATCAGAGAGCAGCGGTTCAGTGGCCGAGTACGGCGCTGAGCGTGGCGTCGAGGTGGCTGATGTCGAGCGGCAGGTGGTCTGGCAGGCCGACGGAGACGATAGTGCGGTGTCCGCCGGAGAGGTCCACGAGGACCAGGGTGGGCCAGATGGAGATCTGAAACTGATTATCGAGCAGGTCCGCGTCGTACCGCGCCTGCGGCCAGACGAGCTGCTGCTGTTCGACCGCGGCCTTCGGAGCGCCGGGTGATCTGTCACCGTCGATGCCGAGAATCTCGAGACCATGCGGGTGATACGCCGTGTAGCTCTCTTTGAGCTTTGGCAGTTCTGCCATACAGGGGGCGCACCAGGTCGCCCAGAAGTCGAGCAGGAGATAGCGGCCCTTCAACTCCGAGAGGTGGTGACGAGTTCCACTGAAATCTTCATAGGAGAAGTCGGGAAGCTGCGCGCCGATGGCGAGGGGGATGCGATGGTCCTCCGCGGCAGAGACGGCGGCGAGCGCGAAGGTGTGTGCCTTCACGTCGATCGAGGACACTTCCAGGCGACGCGTGCCGATGGTGAAGACTGGTGGCGCACCGTCCGCATGCAGATATTCACCACTGCCGGGCATGAGGTCGAATGTGCCGTCTCCGTTGATGTCGACCCATTGAACGCCTTCGTGCGACGAGATGCTCTGGCTCTCCGCGTTGTACTGAAACCGCATCGAGACTGTGCGGCCGGGCAGCGTGGCGCGACCCTGAACAAAGAGCAACGCCGTGTAGCCAACGGCGAGCTGGTCAGGCCGCGCGGGACCGCGGATGCCGTCGCGCATGAGCCCGACCTGCATAGGGGCTGTGGAGAAGAGCGCGCCGGGCAGATCGACGCGGGTGGTGACACTGCTCTTCAGGCGCGGGTCGCCCCCGGTGTCTGCGCGGAAGGTGACCCGTTCGTTCGGCTCGAAGCGGCCATCCCGGTTGCGATCGAGATACAGCACGTCCGTGGCATCGGCGTGTCGCACGATGACCGCCTTGTAGCGCAGCCTTCCACCCCTGGGGAAGGCGAGCTCACCGGCAAAGATCTTGTCCGACGGCACGGCCTCGATGCGAAGCTTCTGCGCGTCTCGGAAAGAGAGCGGGTCCAGGATCGTCGGCACGAAGGACCGAGGATCGACGTGAAGGCCGGGATCGAGGCGACCGCGAAATGCGGGCTGCGCATAGAGATACAGCGCTGGCAGAAAGCTGCAGACCAGCAGCATCATCATGGGTCGTGATGCGAAGGCTCGAGGCATGCGCACCTCTCTGCAGCGGATTGTAGCGGAGGCCAGTGCAGACTGGCCTGAGCGGCATGGTTCGCAGTGAGCGCCAGCCGATTGACGACTTATCAGTTATTGCCTATAACGGCGCGCATTGATGAAGACACTGCGGAGTTCACTCTGGATGAGAGCGGGCGTCGTTCTCTTTGCGACTGCATCGATTGCAGCGGGTGTGCTGGATGCGATCTGGCGCGAGCTGGAGCCGGCGCATCAGCCGCTGCAGGCGTGGAGCGAGCATATTCCGGGGATGTTGGTCATCGCCGGAGTGGTTGCGGCTTGTTTGATCGGGGGAGGAGCGGCCATGCTGGCCGATCGCGGCGCGCGAGCGGGTGCGGCGGTGCTGGCGATCCTCTACGGCATCTTCGCCTTCTTTCCTGTGCCGCGCCTCTACACGGCGCCGCATTATCTTGGCCACAGCCCGGCGGTCTACGCGGGCGTGCTGGTGAGCGTGTGCCAGCCAATCCTCCTGTGTGTCGCGGCGGTGGTGGTGTGGAGGCTGCGATCGCGCGCCGGCGCACTCGTAGCGAGGGAGGGGGTGCTGGCGCGCATCCTCTTCGGAGCGTGCTCGATCGTGTTCGGGCTGGGGCATCTGAACGGGGTGCAGGCGGTGACGCCGATGATCCCGCACTGGATGCCGGGCCCGGCGAGCTTCTGGGTGGTCCTGACCGGTGTGGCATTTGTGCTCGCCGGGGTTGCGATTGCTTTTGATGTGCTGGCGGCGTTGGCGGCGCAACTGCTCGGATGGATGCTGCTGATGTTCAGCGTGCTGGTGCTGACGCCGGGAGTCGTGTCAGCGCCGCATGCACATGTGGCCTGGGGCGGCGACGCTTACAATCTGACGGCCGTGGGCGCCTGCTGGATCATCGCGGGCTGGCTGGCCGGGCCAGCCGCACGAGAGGCGCGTAAGCTTTAGGCCATATCAAGTAACTCTTTGGAGAGCGCATGATGCAAGCAAGGGCAGTGTTCGCCGCTGCTGTGATGATGTTTTTCTGCGTAGCAGGCGTGCAGGGCCAGACGGAGCCCGGGAAGGACATAGCAGCAAACCGCGAGGTGGTGCGGCGTGCGTTTCAGGCATTCGAGGCCGGAGACGTCAACACGATCAATGCGATCTTCGCAAGCGACGGACCGATGCATGGTCGCCGCGAGACCTTGCAGGGTGGGCCGTTTTCGATGCTGAAGGACGCGTGTGGCATGTGCGCGGCGCTCAGTGGGAGAACCATACGGATCGAAGAGATGATCGCTGAAGGAGACAGGGTGGCGGTCCGGTCGCGGTGGAGCGGGCTTTACACGGGGACGATCCACGGCGTGCCGGTGAAGGAGCAGAAAGTAACCGTGGTTTACACGAACTTCTATCGATTGAGCGGCGGAAGGATCGTCGAGAACTGGTATCTGGCGGACAACATGACGCTCGCCGAGCAGCTCGGGTTTTCGATGACAGCGGGAGCGAACGCGAGCCGGTGACTGCGAGACTGTGCGCTCGCAGTCACTCCAGAGGAGCAGGTCTTACCGGACGACGAAGTTGACGAGCTTGCCGGGAACGACGACGACCTTGACGATCGTCTTGCCTGCGAGCGCGGCCTGTACTTTTTCATCGGTGCGCGCGGCTTCTTCGAGGGCTTCGCGAGTCGCGTCCGCGGCGACGCGGACGACGTTGCGCAGCTTGCCGTTGACCTGCACCGGCACCTCGATCTCGTTCTCCTGCGCGAGCGCGTCGTCGTACTTCGGCCAGGGCTGGCGCAGGATAGCGTCCGTGTGGCCGAGCTGCTCCCAGAGTTCCGCGGAGAGATGCGGGGCGAAGGGCGAGAGCATGAGGACCAGCGCGTCGAGCGTGGAGGCCAGCACGGGTGCGGGGATCGTGCCTTCCGTGATCGCGAGTTCGGCGCTGGTCAGTTCGTTGACCAGCTCCATGATGGCGGCGATCGATGTGTTGAAGTGCCACCGGCCGCCGAAGTCCTGCGTGATCTTGCGAATGGTGCGGTGCAGTTTGCGGACGACTGGGTGACTCGCGCCTGCGTCGGGTGCGGCTCCGGTTGCGTTCTTCGCGGCTGCTGCGTGGCGCATGACAAAGCGATAGACGCGCGAGAGGAAGCGGCTGATGCCGGCGACGCCGTCCTCCTGCCAGTCGAGGTCGCGGTCTGGCGGCGCCGCGAAGAGCGCGTACATGCGTGCCGCATCGGCGCCGTAGCGCCCGATCATCTCGTCGGGCGAGACGACGTTGCCCTTCGACTTCGACATCTTCGCGCCGTTCTTGATGACCATGCCCTGGGTGAAGAGGCGTGCGGCCGGCTCGGCGTTCTTGATCAGGCCGAGGTCGCGCATCACCTTGGTCCAGAAGCGCGAGTAGATCAGGTGCAGGATGGCGTGCTCGACGCCGCCGATGTACTGGTCGATGGGGAACCAATACGATACCGCATCGGTGTCGAATGGAGCGGTCGCGTCCTTCGCGCTGGTGTAGCGGTAGAAGTACCAGGACGAGTCGACGAAGGTGTCCATGGTGTCGGTTTCGCGACGCGCGGGGCCGCCGCACCTGGGGCAGGTCGTGTTGACGAAGTCCGGCAGCTTGCCGAGTGGCGAGCCGCCTTCCTGGGTGATGTCGACATTCTCGGGCAGGAGGACGGGCAGCTGATCGTCGGGTACGGGAACGATGCCGTCCTTCGCGCAGTAGAGCATCGGGATGGGCGTGCCCCAGTAGCGCTGGCGGCTGACGCCCCAGTCCTTCAGCCGATACGTCACTGTCGCTTCGCCGAAGCCTTTTTGGGCGGCGAGGGCGATCATCTGCTGCTGCGCTTGCACGCACGTCTTGCCGTTCCACTCGCCAGAGTTGATGAGCACGCCGTCCTCGGTGGTCAGCGGCAAGGCTGCGGCGGTTTCGCCCGGAATTTCGATGACCTGGCGGATAGGCAGACCGTACTTGGTGGCGAACTCGTAGTCGCGCTCATCGTGGGCGGGCACGGACATGATGGCGCCGGTGCCATACTCGGCGAGCACGTAGTTGGCGGCCAACACGGGGATACGCTCGTTGGTAAATGGGTTGACGGCAAATGCACCTGTATCAACGCCATGCTTTTCGATTTCGGCATTGTCGCCCGCCTCGCGGGCCTTGGCCTGCTCCTCGGTGAAGGCGGCGACCTGTGTGGCGAGCGCGCTGTTCGTCGCAGCCAGGTGCTTGATCAGTGGGTGCTCGGGTGCGAGCTGCAGGCTGGTCGCGCCGAAGATGGTATCGATGCGCGTGGTGAAGACGCGCACTGGCTCGTTGTGGCCTTCGATTGCGAACCCGACAGTTGCGCCTTCGCTGCGTCCGATCCAGTTGCGCTGCATGGTGCGGACGCGCTCCGGCCAGCCCTCGAGCGTGTCGAGGCCGGCGAGCAGTTCGTCTGCGTACGCGGTTGTGCGCAGGAACCATTGCTCCAATTGGCGCTGCTCGACAAGTGTGTCCTCGTGCCGCCAGCAGTGGCCGTCGATGACCTGTTCATTGGCGAGCACGGTGCGGCACTCCGGGCACCAGTTGACCTTGCTGTTGCGGCGATAGGCGAGGCCGCGTTCGTACATGCGCAGGAAGAACCACTGGTTCCAGCGGTAATAGTCGGGCAGGCAGGTGGTGACCTCGGCCGCCCAGTCATAGGAGAGGCCGAGCCGGTTCATCTGCGTCTTCATGGCCGCGATGTTGCGCAGGGTCCAGTCGCGCGGCGGGGTGTTGTTCTTGAGTGCGGCGTTCTCAGCCGGCAACCCGAAAGCGTCCCAGCCCATGGGGTGCAGCACGTTGTAGCCCTGCATCCACATGTAGCGAGCGAGTGCATCGCCGATGGCGTAGTTGCGCACGTGGCCCATGTGCAACTGCCCGGAAGGGTAGGGCAGCATCTCGAGCACGTAATACTTGGGGCGACGGCTGGTGGCGGGCTCGGCGGCGTAGAGGCCGGGCTGCTCGGCCCAGCGGGCCTGCCACCGGGTCTCGATATCTGCGGGGTTGTAGCGCAGCTCGGCTGCGGAAGACGGGGTGGCGGAGGGCGTCGTCGAAGCGGCGTCTGGAGTCGAAGGCTGAGACATGGACACCTTGATTGTATCGTCCACGCCACAGTGTTCCGGGGTGCGGAGGGCAGCCGCGGCGGTCGAGCAGGAACCGCGAGGGACACCCGAGTGACTCAAGGGTGTTATTCCCAATCGGGAGTGGGGACCGGCATTCTTGGGCTCGCTGTGCCTGACAGAGGCACCCGGAGCAGGGAATCAATGATGGTGTATCGGGTTGAGTTGGAACGAGTGGACAAGGGCTATGAAGCGCGGGTCCCGGAGATTCACGGGTTTTTGTGCGAGGGACTGACCGAAGGCGAGACGCTGGGCCATGTGCGCCGCAAGCTCGATGACCACCGCGCCATCTCCGGCCTGATGCCAGATCCCAAGACGATGAAGATCGAGGTCTTCCGGACTTAGCTAGCGCGTGCCGCCGGGAACCGCGAAGTCCACGCCAGCGGCGCGATTGCGCGCGATGGTGGCGTTCAGGTCGAGCGCGGACAGCGGGATCTGCTGCTGGCGCCCACCTTCCGCGACGAAGATGGATGAGGCAGTCACGGCATAGCTGTGAATCTTCATCGGCTTGCGACCGTCGTTGAAGATCAGCGTGATCTCGGGGTGATCGAGGCCATCCGTGACGGGACCCGGGTTGACCGGCTGAGACGCGACAGGTTGCTGTCCGCTGTACGGCGCACGGGCGAGTGGCCGCGCATTTGGATCGTCGCCGAACTCCTGCGCGGGCCCATAGGCCTGTCTTCCGGAGGCCGGGCCAGCCTGATTTGCGGCGCCCTGACCATCCGGCCCCTGGTCCGACTCTTCATCCGTCGCCAGTGCGAGCGGGTCAATGTAGTAGCCAGGGTAGTAGCCCCCGCCATAGCCGTACGCGCCACCATGACTCCGCTGCACGGGATTGCCCTGCACTGGATTGGGCTGGACGGGGTTGTAGCCCGGAGTCTCCCACTGTGGAGTGTTGGTGCGCGGCATCTCCCACGTCGGTCGAGGAGCGGCGCTGTTGCTGTCGTAGCCGGAATTGGCACGGATGCCACTGTGTGTATGCACGCCTGCCGGTCCGCCCGATACGTGATGACTGTTCTGTACCGGCCCGCCTGGGCCGGTATGTCCGCTCTGTAATGGACTGCTCGGGCCGGCATGACTGATAGGCGCTGTCGCTGGAGGGGCGGTCGGCCGTGTGGCGATTCCCCGGGGAGCGGTGGCCTGGGCACCCGAAGCGTGTCCGGTGACCTGAGCAGGGGCAGCACTGCCGCACATGCAGAGGCTGAGTGCGCTCCAACCCAGCAATCTCCCAGCTTTTGCGTGCTCGCGCGAACGGATGTGCTGCATGGGGCCTCCTTCCGACCGCTTCAGGCCTCACTACTATAGACGCGGCGCTCGCCCCGGGGATGCGCGCCGCCACTGCTAGACTTGCGGCGGGTAACCAGCGTGGCGACGAGCACGGGAACGGCAAACGTCATCGGAGCAGGACCGAATGGGCTGGCTGCGGCCATTACGCTTGCGCAGGCCGGGCTGAAGGTGACGGTGTACGAGGCGGAGAGCGTGCCCGGCGGTGGCGCCCGCACCATGGAACTGACGGCGCCCGGCTTCCGAAACGACTTCGGCTCTGCAGTGCACCCGATGGGTGTCGGCTCGCCGTTCTTCCGCAGCCTGCCACTGGGCGAGTACGGGCTGACGTGGATCTACCCGCCTGCAGAGTGCGCCCATCCCCTGGAGGATGGCTCGGCTGTGCTGCAGGTACGTGACCTCGAGGAGCAATGCCGCCGGCTGGGCGTGGATGGCGCGGCATGGCGGCGCATCTTTGGCCCAATCTCGCGCCACTGGTGGGAGGCTGTGGAGGATGCGTTGCAGCCGATGTCGCCGTGGCCGAAGCATCCGCTGCTGCTGGCGCAGATTGGCGCGTGGGGCGCGTGGCCGGCATCGCTGCTGGCCGATTGGCTGTTCGATGATCCCCGCACACGCGCTCTGTTTGCCGGGCTGGCTGCGCACTCGTTCTTGCCGCTGAACCGGCCGTTCAGTGCAGCGTTCGCGCTGCTGCTGGGCGCTGCGGGGCACGCCGTGGGCTGGCCGATCCCGCAGGGCGGTTCGCAGGCGATCACGGATGCGATGATCCGCTACCTGACGACGCTGGGCGGTGAGGTGCGGACCTCTTCGCCGGTCGAGACGCTGGATGATCTTGAGCCTGCAACGGTGACGTGTTGCGATGTGAGCCCGCAGCAGTTGGTGAACATGGCGGGCGACCGGCTGCACTCGGTCGATCGGCAGCGCTTTCTCAGCTTCCGGCGGGGTCCGGGAATTTTCAAGGTGGACTACGCGCTGCGGGAGCCGATTCCGTGGCGGGCGAAGGACTGCGCACTGTCGGCAACAGTGCACATCGGCGGTACGTTTGAGGAGATCGCTGCCTCAGAGCACGCGATGTCTGCGGGGCGCACGGCGGAGCGGCCGTTTGTGCTGCTCACGCAACCGTCGCTGTTCGACAGCACGCGAGCACCCGCGGGCCAGCACACGGCGTGGGCCTACTGCCATGTGCCGAACGGGTGCCGCGAGGACATGCTGCCCCGCATCGAGGCGCAGATCGAAAGGTTCGCGCCGGGCTTCAGCGATTGCGTCCTCGCGCGCGGCATCTTCTACCCGGCGGATCTCCACGCGATGGATCGTAACCTGGCCGGTGGCGATATCGCCGGGGGCGCGGCGGACGGCACGCAGTTCCTGCTGCGGCCCGGGTGGCGCTTCTATGCCACGGGCGACCCGACGCTGTATCTGTGCTCTGCGTCGACACCGCCGGGTGGCGGCGTGCATGGCATGTGCGGCTATAACGCGGCGCGTATGGCGTTGCGCCGGCTGGGATTCAAGCAGCAGAGCGCCTGAGTCGCGCGGCATTCCTCATCGACGACGCGGCTGGGCGAGCACCAGTCCGCGCGGCGTGGGCAAGAGCACGACCGAGAGCAGGCCGCGCCGCTCCAGGCTGAGCGCAGCTTCGCGCACAATCTTCAGGTGCGAGCTGGCATCGTGCATCAGGACCAGGCCGTGCGGGTTCATCTGCGGCAGATAACGCTCGACCTCCTGCTCGCGGATCGGCATGTCGGAGTCGGAGAACAGCAGGTCGATGGGGCCGGGAACCTGCATCTCGAGCGAGGATTCGTTGCGCAGCTCGATGCGATGGCGGAGCGGCGAGGACGCCAGCTTCTCCTCCGCCTTCGCGAAGACCACGGGATCGTACTCGCAGCTGATGATGCGGCCGAAGCCGTTGCGTTCCAGCCCCTCCGCGATCCAGAGCGTGCTCACGCCAAGGAAGGAGCCGGTCTCGACAACGAGCTCCGGCTTGAGCGTGGTGACGAGGGTGCGCAGGAACTCGAGCACCTCGTACTCCGCGGTCATGGAGTCGTACATGCTCCAGCGCTCCGGGTGCGGGCACTCGGGCGTGGCGCGGTGGTATTCGGGCAGCAGGGCGCCGGCTGCGCGCTCGGCCTGCTGCATGATCTTGTGTTCCTGCTTGAGTCGGGGCCGTCGGCGGAAGAGAGACACCACGCGATTATAGAAAGAGGCCGGATCCGAGCCCCGGGGAGGGGCCCGGCCTGGTGGCGGCGCTAGTGCTCGAGCGGCTGCTCTGCCATGAACTGCTTGAACTCCATGGTGGTGCGCAGGAGTGCGAAGTCCTGCTCGCCCTGGAGCTTGCGGCGGTCATGGAAGCCTTCGTCGAAGGCCCGGCGCAGATAGAGCAGGGCCTGGCGGGAGTTGCCGGCGCGGGCAAATGTGCGGGCGAGGTAGTAGTTCTGCGCGATGCGCTCCTCGCGCGTGCTGCCCTCGTCGATGGTCGCGGTGCTGTTGTGCTCGAAGGTCTTCGGGTCGAGCGCGAAGGCACGGCCGTAGGCCTTCTCGGCATCCTTGTATTTTTGGGCGGCAAAGAGCGTGGTGCCGAGGTTGCAGTAGATCGCGGCCGAGCTGGGCGCATATTTCAGGGCGCGCTTGTAGTACTTCACGGCGTCGCCGTACATCCGCTTGCCATGCATCACGGCACCGATGTTGTTCAGCGCGTCCGTATTGTGCGGATCCAGGTGAAGGGCCTGCTGATAGGCCTTGATCGCTTCGTCCATCGCGAACAGGTGATGGTAGGCGACGCCGATCTTCACCCAGTTCTGGGCGGAGAGCAGTCGTGCGTGTCTATATGCTTCGAGCGCCGCGACATACTGGCGGCGCGCCATGTAGAGGTCGCCCTGCTCCTCGGGCGAGAGCTGGTACATCAGCGGCCCGGCAGAGGACGAGAGCTGCCCCGCGGAGGCGGAGATGTGGGTGGGATCCGTTTGCTGGGCGGAAGCAATGGGCGCAAAGAGCAGCAGCGCCAGGCACGCGGTGAGAGTGGCCGGAACCGACGTCATGGTCGCCTCCTCGTCCCGTGCAGTCGCACGAGACAATGCAGCATACGCCGCTCGGAAGTGCGTTGTCAGAAGAATTCCTGGCCTGTCACTCGGCGGGCAATAACGCTACGGAAACGTAAGATGCTGGCCGAATGCGAGCGGGGAGAGATACGCGCAGCCTACCCGAGGGTAAGTCCCAGCACGGGAAATCCGGAGCGCCTGCTGACGGGCCGTGCCGCACCGCTCGTTGACAACATGAAGTACTCCTCCTCACTGCCAATCTGCTCCGAGTATCACGAGCACATCCCGCAGACCTCCTATGTGTAGCCGCGGGACATTGCCTGCGCCCACCACTCGCTGGACAGACCCGGTACCGGCCCTATGCGCGCCTGTGCCGGCCCGGTAGGTGCATTGCGGCGCGGGCCAAACCAGGACATTCACCGGAGATGGAGACATTGCCATGACGCAGGAAGCAGGATTCGGCAAGAGAGCAGATCGGCGCACCTTTCTAAAGGGTGCGGGGATGACGAGCATCGGGTTGGCGGGAGCGGCTGTTCTTGGCGGCAAGCTGGTGCAGGCCGGCGACCCGGGGCAGGCGGTGCAGGCCGCCTCGTACAGCGATACGGACATCCTTAACTTCGCACTCAACCTTGAATATCTCGAAGCCGAGTTCTACGCGGTGTCGACCTATGGAGCGACGCTCGAGCAGTTAGGGATCCTCACCTCGGCCGATGTGAGTGGGCCGACCAAGGGTGGTCACCGCGTGCCCAACTTCTCTAACTCCCCGTTCGCATACCTGGCGACCAGCGTGCGTATCGACGAGTTCAATCACGTGAAGCTGCTGCGCTCTGCGCTCGGCTCGCGCGCGGCGAAGAAGCCGGCGATCAACCTGGACGCGAAGGGCTACGGCTTTGCGAACATCGGTGAATGGCTGAAGCTCGCGTCGCAGCTCGAGGACACCGGGCTGAGTGCATACCTTGGCGCGGCTCCGCTGATCCAGGACAACACGATCCTGGCGACGGCTGCCTCCATCGCCGGCACCGAGGGTCAGCACGAGGGCGCGCTGCGCACAGGCTGCGTGATGAGCGGCATCACGGTGCCGCCGCTCGACGCGCTCGACCATCCGCCCACGCCACAGCTTGCCTTCAACGTGAACCCGGCAAACGGACTGACACCAGCGCGGACGGCTGCGCAGGTGCTCAACATCGTCTACGCGGGCGGGCGCTGCGCCGGCGGCTTCTTCCCCGACGGGCTGAGCGGTACGATTGTGTGCCAGTCGTAGTTACGGAATAAATGAAAGCAGAACGAGCGTCGCGTGAGCGGCGCTCGTTGTGTTTACGGCGAACGTCTCGGCCCATGTTCGCATCGTTCGTGGCTGAGAGTGCGCCGAAGCCACAAGCGCTGATATCGACATGTGTCGCTCACCGCCCCTGATTGCCAGCAAAGATAGCTGTTTTTTCGTTTGACTGTATCGCAGCGGCGGGACCATACTCCGAGGCGGTTTGGAGAGCTTTGCGCTCCCGCTCACCTCGCGCACGCGGCCTTTCTGTGGTGCCCCGCCACTCCATCTCTCGCCTCCGCGAACCAACGTTGCAGATCCCGCACGGTTGCGGCCTCAGGGCTCCTTGATGCTGTTGTGACTACGTGCGCTCCGTCCGTCACCACGGGTGGTGGAGAGATCGCCTCATTCCGGAGGAGGTACCACGATGAAGAGATTCCGTCTGACTTACGCCATGCTGGCGGTGCTCACGGTGGGGCTGCTGAGTAGCCCGCAAATGCTCCAGGCGCAGGAGAACTGGAAGGCTGTTGTCGGCGCGCAGAACGCTGACATGGGACACCAGGCGCTCGCGTTTCTGCCGAACGAACTCTGGATCCACGCGGGCGACACGATCACGTGGACGGCCGAGGCGGACGATATCCACACCGTCACGTTTCTGAAGGCGGGGCAGGTGGTGCCGCCGTTTACGGTGGGCTGCCCCGGCTACTCACCGAGCGGCGTGTCGTTCGATGGCTCGCACTGTGTCAGCACACCGCCACTCGCTCGCGGGCAGACCTTTGCGGTGCTGTTTCCTGCGGCTGGCAACTACAAGGTCGAGTGCCTGGTGCATACCTTCATGACTGGCACAATCCATGTGCTCGCGACGTCCTTGCCGCTGCCGCACAATCAGGACTACTACAACGATCAGGCAGCGGCACAGAAGAAGCTGCTCTATGGCGAGGCTGATCGCAAGATGACGAAGATGCAGGACGACGAGGCGGTGCGCGTGTACTCGCACCACCACGACGTGGCGGCGGGTATCGGGGAAGCAGTTGCCACGGCAGGCGGAACGCAGGTCGAGTCGCTGGTGCGGTTCGTGAACGGCACGATCAAAATCCACGAGGGCGACACGGTGGAGTGGAGCAATCTGGATCCGCAGGAGCCGCACACGATCACGTTCGGAAAAGAGCCGGCGAATCCGTTTCCGCCGTCACCGAATGTGACGCTGGATGCGGATGGTGTGCGTCATGCCTCGGTCGGTTCGACCGCGACGGATGTGCACTCTGGGTTCATCGAGGCGACTGCCCAGGACCAGACGGGCCGGCCGCTGACTCCGCTCGATAACACGCGGTTCCGGATTACGTTCACGGAAGAAGGGACTTATCCGTATCGCTGCGTGCTGCATGACAACCTGGGGATGGTGGGCTCGATCATTGTGCTTCCGTAAGGAGCCTGTGAATGCGAACGAGCGCCGCGTGAGCGGCGCTCGTTGTGTTTTGGGATGGCTGTTGTGTGGGACCCCTCCCCCCCTAGTGCCGGTGGCTGGTGGGGAAGTGCTCTGCAATGTGCAGCTTCGGCCGCGCTGGTCGCTAAGTGTGGCGTTCTGCTCGGGTTACGGCTAAAGATCTCTGCCCATTCGACTTAGCGGCTGTCCTGAAGTTCGGGGGATACGCGTTGGTGTTGTCTACGCGGAAGAACAGCCTAATTCCATAGTAGCGAATTGGGTGGGGTGTGTCGGCCAGGGTTCTGCAGGTTTGTGCGCGAGTTGTGCTGGATTGGGAATCTCGGCAGCTCGTTGAGCACTCAATTCGATGTAAATTGAATGCATGATCCGGCTGAAGGAAGACATCCGCTCGTTGAGTGAGTTCAAGCGCGACACAACGGCTGCGCTTGCGCATCTGCGGAAGAGCCATCGTCCGATGGTGCTGACGGTGAATGGTCGTGCGGAGATGGTGGTGCTGGATGCGGAGAGCTACCAGCGGACGCTCGATGCGCTGGAGCGGGCCGAGGCGAATGAGGGTATCCGGCGCGGGCTGGAGGACATGGCGCACGGGCGAACGGTGCCTGCTCGCGAGGTGATCGCGAGGCTCAGGAGAAAACGTGCCCTGCCTTCGGGGGGCGAAACTCTTTCTGAGTTGCTCTAGGGTGGATGAACAAGCATCACCCTCGGTGACCTAAGTCATGGCCGATAAAGCCATTCGCGTGTAGATTTGACTGCAGCGAGCGGGAAAATGATCACACGGATTCCATATTCGGTTGTTCGCCCAGGAGTGGATCGACGGGACCTTCCCGTCTACTCGCCAGCCGAAGCGTCCTTCTATTTGGACATTCCGAGGGCGACGGTTAACAGTTGGATTTTTGGGAGATTCGGGGGGGCCTCCAAAAAATGGTACCCGCCCATTGTTAAACTTCCCGAAAACTCGCAAGACCTCATCTCCTTCAACAATCTGGCGGAACTTCATATCTTGGCAGTTACTACAAGAGTCCACAAATTGAAATTGGGAGCGGTTAGGTCGGCTGTAGATCATGTACGGCAAACTTCCCCTTCAGATCACCCTCTTCTCTCAAAGGCTTTTTATACAAATGGTCGCGACCTGTTCCTAAAGACACTCGAAGAAACGATCAATGTTTCCATGGGCGGACAGCTAGCACTGAAGCCAATTCTTGATTCGTATTTAGAAAGGATCGAGAGGGATGAGAAGTTTGCGCCAACAAAGATCTATCCTGTGACGCGCGGACAAAGTGGTGCAAAGGTAGTTGCAATCATTCCGAGTGTATCCTCCGGGCGTCCGGTCATTGATGGTTACGGAATCCCTGTTTCATCGATTTGGAATCGCTTCTGCGGCGGCGACTCGCCTGCTTTCTTGGCAAATGATTACGACGTTCCGCTGGAAAAAATAGAAGGGGCCTTGGCATACGTTGAGCAGTTTTCCGCAGCAGCCTAATGGCAGCCCAACATTCTTCTTGGACAGGACTCACCAAGGTAAGCAAATGGTCGAGTTTCTCAAGGCGTTGGGAATGTCTGTTGAAATTCACCGTGATCACTTCCCCCAAAGTGAGGATGACCACGTCTGGATACCTGTCTGTGCGCAGAACGGGTGGGCAATTATCAGCGGCGATAAGGGAATCGAAAAAGCTGCGCTTAATGCTCAAGCTGTGATCGAGTCAAATGCTAAAGTTTTCCTTCTGACCGACGGAAATATGAAGGGGATTGAATGGGCGGCCGCCATCATTTCTGGCCGTCATCGCATGCGAAAGATCATCGATGATAACGACGCTCCCTTCTATGTAAGCGTAGGGAAGACTCATGACAATCACGTGGGTCGTTTGCGGTTTGTCGGCTCCGGAAAGCCGAAGGAACGCATCTCTGAGCCGGAAACTCCAAAGACCACCAAGACACGAGAGAGGAATCACCCGGCAGCTGATGAGACTGATCCTAAACTGAACTTTGATTGACCAACCGCGGGTCCTGCTGATACGCAGCGCAAAGAGAAAGAGCGCCGCTGACGCGGCGCTCCTTTTGTGTAACTGCCCCCACGTGCGTTTGCCTGGACGGCTAGTCCTAGCGGGTGACCAGGACGGCTTCGGGAGCGGTGGCGTTCTGGTCGACTTTGTCGTGCCAACTGTGGGCCTTCTCGAGCGCCTTGTTGACGTTCTCGATGTTTTCGACGCCCTGGGTGTTGAGCCACTGTTCGAAGGCTTTGGCACCCTGGGTGGCGTAGACCTTGATGCCGTCCTTCCAGGTGGCGCGGCCGCAGAGGACGCCGTTGAAGGTGGTGCCGGATTCGGCGGCCAACTCGAGCGTCTCGATGAACACGGCGTTCGACACACCAGCCGAGAGATAGATGAACGGCTTGTGCGTGGCCGAGGCGGCGTCGCGGAAGTGCTGCAGGGCCTCTGCGCGCGTGTAGGCCTGCTCACCCTTGAATGCCTTGGTGCCGGCGACGAACTCCATCTGGACGGGGACTTCGACCTTGAGCACGTCGACGCCGTACTTCTCCTTGCCGAACTCGGCCATGGAGCCGGAGACGATGGAGGGCTTGGCCTTGGCGTAGGCGACGGACTTCTCGTCACCGCCGGTGTGGTCATAGCCGACGAACTCGAGGAAGTAGGGGATGTCGTGCGCGCGGCACTCATCACCGATGCGCTCGATGAAGGCGTGCTTGCGGTCGTTGATGTCCGACGTCTCCATCGGCGTGTAGTAGAGCAGGACCTTGATGCAGTCGGCGCCTGCTTCCTTGAGGCGGCGGACGGACCAGTGGTCGAGCAGGTCGGGCAGGCGGCCGGGGGTGGCGGCGTCGTAGCCGGTCTTCTCATAGGCGAGCAGCAGGCCGGCGTCGTTGCGGTGCCTGGAGGCGGGCAGGCCGAACTCGGGGTCGAGCAGGATGGCGGTGGAGTGGCGGGTGAGCACCGAGGTGACGAGGGTCTTGAACTCCTCAAGCGCGTCGGGGGGCACGGTGCCGGTGCCGGCTTCCTTGGCGAGCGATTTCTGCAGGGAACCGCGCTGGTCCATGGCGGCGGCGGCGATCACGCCGCGCTCGTTGGAAACCGCCTTGAGACCGGCCAGTTTGCCGGGTGTGAGCTTGATCATGGTGCGTCTCCTGAAGACAGGGTGGAGTGGATGATGAGGTGGGTGATCCTGTCGCGTTCAGCCGCACCCATTCTACCGCCCGACCTGGCGTGAGGAGGGTGCGTGTCACAGCTTCACCACGCGACTGTCACGTGGGAGCAATGTTGGCGGCATAGATATGGGAACGTTCTTTATTTCAGCGCATCACTTTCGCGCATCGAGGTTTTGCCCCCATGGCGACAGATCGCCGCACTTTTCTTCAGCTACTGACAGCCGGCGCCGCCGGTGCTGCTTTTCCGTCGAGCATTGCCCGGGCGCTGGCCATTCCGGCCAACAACCGCACGGGGACGATCGCGGATGTCGAGCACGTGGTCTTCATGATGCAGGAGAACCGCTCGTTCGATCACTACTTCGGCACATTGCGCGGCGTGCGTGGCTTTGGCGATCCGCGGGCGGTGACGCTGCCGTCGGGGCAGCCCGTGTGGCAGCAGCCGGACGGAGCGGGGTCGGTGTTGCCGTTCCATCCGCAGGCTCCCGACCTGGGGCTGCAGTTCCTGGAAGACCTGGCGCACGACTGGACCAGCACGCATACGGCGGTGAACGAAGGCCGCAACGATCAGTGGGTGCCGAGCAAGGGTCCGGTGACGATGGCCCACCTGACGCGCAGCGATATTCCGTATCACTTCGCGCTGGCCGATGCGTTCACGGTATGCGATGCGTACCACTGCTCGCTGCTGGGACCGACCGACCCGAACCGCTACCACATGTGGACGGGCTGGGTGGGCAATGACGGCCAGGGCGGCGGCCCGGTGGTCGATAACGCGGAGGCGGGCTATGACTGGTCGACCTATCCGGAGCGGCTGCAGGCGGCGGGCGTGAGCTGGAAGGTGTACCAGGACGTGGGCGCTGGGCTCGATGCAGCGCACTACTGGGGCTGGGGCGAGGACGCGTACATCGGCAACTATGGCGATAACTCGCTCTTGTACTTCCACCAGTACCAGAACGCGCCCGACGGATCGCCGCTGGCGGAGAAGGCGCGCACGGGCACGGATATCAAGGCGGGTGGCACGCTGTTCGATATCGTTGCCGCGGATGTGAAGGCGAACCGGCTGCCGCAGGTGTCATGGATTGTCGCGCCCGAGGCCTACACGGAGCATCCGAACTGGCCGGCGAATTACGGTGCCTGGTATGTGTCGCAAGTGCTGGATGCGCTGACGGCGAATCCCGAGGTGTGGAGCAAGACGGCGTTCTTCCTGATGTACGACGAGAACGACGGCTTCTTCGATCACGTGGTGCCGGCGCTGCCGCCGATGACGCCGGCGCAGGGGCTGTCGACGGTGCCGACGACCAACGAGATTTATCCGGGGAGCGCGGACTATCCCGCCGGCCCGTATGGGTTGGGGGTGCGGGTGCCGATGGTGGTGATCTCGCCGTGGAGCAAGGGCGGCTGGGTGAACTCGCAGGTGTTCGACCACACCTCGCTGATCCGCTTCCTGGAGGCGCGGTTCGGGATCACGGAGCCGAACATCACACCCTGGCGGCGGGCGGTCACGGGCGACCTGACGTCGGCATTCGACTTCCGCACGCCCAACGCGAGCGTGACGCCGCTGCCGAG
This sequence comes from Candidatus Dedyshia acidiphila, assembly GCF_051025295.1. Taxonomy (NCBI): domain Bacteria; kingdom Pseudomonadati; phylum Acidobacteriota; class Terriglobia; order Terriglobales; family Acidobacteriaceae; genus Candidatus Dedyshia; species Candidatus Dedyshia acidiphila. Next base: position 40,289 of record NZ_JBMGJV010000024.1, read on the forward strand.
CACGGCCGCGTATCTGCCACCGGACCAGACACGGCATCCGGATTACAAGCCGGCGCCACCGGCGGAGCAGTCGATGCCAGAGCAGGAGAAGGGGACCCGGCCGGCACGCGCGGTGCCCTATGAACTGCACGCCTCGGCTGAGGTATCGGCCGGCGCGGTGACGCTGACCTTCCGCAACAGCGGCGCGTCGACCGCGGTGTTCCAGGTGCGGTCGAGCCATGTGGCCGACGTGCCGCGCAGCTACACGGTGAGTCCGCATCACGAGCTGAGCGATACATGGCTGGTGGGCGCGGCTGGGCTGAGCGGGTATGGCCTCTCCGTGTACGGACCGAACGGCTTCTTCCGCTCGTTCGCGGGAAGCCTTGCGGAGCCGGCTGGAGCGCAGGTGGAGGTGGTGAGCCGCTATCACCGTGGGGACGCGGGCGTGACACTCGAGCTGCGCAATACGGGGCATGCGGCGTCCGAGGTGACGATCCGCGATGCGTATCGCCGCGAAACGGAGACACTGCACCTCCGGCGCGACCAGACGGTGGTTCGTCGCTTCGATGTCGACGGAAGCCACGGCTGGTATGACCTGCTGGTCGAAGTGGAGGCCGATGCCAAGTACCGGCGGCAGCTGGCCGGTCACGTGGAGACGGGTCGGGATAGTGTGACCGATCCGGCGATCGCGGCAAGCTAGGCGCAGCGGAGACGCAGACAGCGACCGGTCGAGGACGGGCGCGCCCTGCCAGGGAAACCTGATGGGGCAGCCCGGACTCGGCCGGTCGTTTTATCTGTGTCCGTGCGGCTTAGCGGAAGTTGACCTGTTGGAAGCCGAAGGAGCGGAGCAGCGTGGTGAGGGTGGTGCGCGCATTGGCGGAGGCGGTATTGAGGATATTGCTGTCGAGGGCGGACTGGCGCAGCTCGGCCTCGGCCTTTTCACGGACCTCGGATTCGAGGTTGGGGTCGGCGGGCACCAGCAGGCCGGTGGTGCGGGAGACGACGCGGGTGTGTGCGCTGTCGAGCGAGACGGAGAGCAACTCGGCCGGGGGCAGGGTGACGGTGATGGAGCGGCCCTCGATGTCGACGTCCGAGGCGTTGAGGCGGCTGAGATCGAGGCCGGCGACGGCCTGGCCGTGCACGACGAGCAGCAGCTTGTCGCCGCTGAGAATGTCAGGGAGGAAGTCGCTTGAGCGGTCGCCCTCGACGATCTTGTCCATGGTGTAGACGACCGACTCAAGGCGCGACAGGTGCTGGATGCTGGCGATGACGGTGGGCTGCGAGACATTGATGATGTCGCGCCGGCCGAGGAAGGCCTCGGTGAGCTGCGTGCGCATGGCGCCGCCGACATGGTGGAGCAGGGTGGGCAGCAACAGCAAAGCGAGCAGCAGGCCCGCGACAATGCCCAGCAGGACGGCAGGCAGAACACCGCGAGAGGTAGCGCGAGATGTGGGCTCGGTGATGACTGTCATAGGCGTGGGCGCACGGCCTTGGCTCCGGGTGTCGAGCGTCGCATCGGGTTGCAGCCCTGGTTTGAGACGGCCGCGGGTTCGGATGCGAGCTGCAGAGCAGGCCGGGTCAGGAGGCGCACTCCAGTGGCATAGATGCGAATTCTGGCCGGGGTGAACCCCAGGGGGATTTGGACGCCTGAGGTTCGCAGCAGGAGCGCGCGATGGTCTGTTACTCGACGAGGGTGGCCAGGGTGTCGGGCTGGGGTTGCGCGTCCGTCGTTGTTTGCTGGCGGTTCTTGTAGCTGGCCGCGACGAAGGAGCGGAAGAGCGGATGCGGCTCGAGCGGCTTGGACTTGAACTCGGGGTGGAACTGGCAGCCGAGGAAGAAGGGGTGGCTGGGCAGCTCGACGATCTCGACGTAGGTGGAGTCGGGCGTGGTGCCGGTGATGCGGAGGCCAGCACCGGTGAGCAGCGGCTCGTACTCGCGGTTGAACTCGTAACGGTGGCGGTGGCGTTCTGAGATCTCGGTGCGGCCGTAGGCTTCGGCGGCCTTTGAGCCGGGCTCGAGCAGGCACGTCCACGCGCCGAGGCGCATGGTGCCGCCCATCTCTTCGACGCCGGTGAGCTCGCGGAGCTTGTAGATGACGCGGTGGGGGGTGGCGGGGTCGAACTCGCTCGAATTGGCGCCGTGCAGCTTGCAGACGTTGCGCGCGAACTCGATGGTGGCCGTCTGCATGCCGAGGCAGATGCCGAAGTAGGGCGTGCCGGACTCGCGCGCGTAACGGATGGCGTTGAGCATGCCTTCGATGCCGCGCTTGCCGAAGCCGCCGGGGACGAGGATGCCGTCGAAGTCCTTGAGCTGTGAGGCGTAGTCCTCGGTTTCGAGGCCTTCGGCTTCGAGCCAGCTCACCCGCAGCTTCAAGTTCTGCGCAAGCGCGCCGTGAACCAGCGCTTCCTTCACGGATTTGTAACTGTCTTCGTACTCGACGTACTTGCCGACTATGCCGATGTGGACTTCGTCCTTGGGGTGGTAGGCGTGGTCGACCACCTGCTGCCAGCGGGAGAGGTCGGCGGGGCGCGTCTCGAGGCGGAGGTACTTGAGGGCGAGCGCGTCGACGCCCTCGTGGGCGAAGTTGAGCGGAACCTCGTAGATGGATTCGACGTCGCGGGCGGCGATGACGGCCTGGTCTTCGAGATTGCAGAAGAGCGCGATCTTGCTCTTGATGTCGCGCGAGAGGGCGCGGTCGGACCGGCAGAGCAGGATGTCGGGCTGGATGCCGATCGAGAGCATCTCCTTCACGGAGTGCTGCGTGGGCTTGGTCTTCAGCTCCTGCGCGGCGGCGATCCAGGGCACGAGCGTGACGTGCACGAAGACGGTGTTGTCGCGGCCAAGCTCCTGGCGCATCTGGCGGATCGCTTCGAGGAAGGGCAGCGACTCGATGTCGCCGACAGTGCCGCCGATCTCGACGATGGCGACGTCGCAGTCCGCTGCGACCTTGCGCATGGCGTTCTTGATCTCGTTGGTGACGTGCGGGATGACCTGCACCGTCTTGCCGAGGTAGTCGCCGCGGCGCTCCTTGGTGATGATCTGCTCGTAGATGCGCCCGGTGGTGAGATTGTTATCGCGGCTGAGGCGCGCATGGGTGAAGCGCTCGTAGTGGCCGAGGTCGAGGTCGGTCTCGGCGCCGTCGTCGGTGACGAAGACCTCACCGTGCTGGAACGGCGACATGGTGCCCGGGTCGACGTTGAGGTACGGGTCAAACTTCATGAGGTTGACGCGGAGCCCGCGAGCCTCCAGCAGGCAGCCGATGGAGGCAGCGGCCAGGCCTTTGCCGAGACTGGACACAACACCGCCGGTCACAAAGATGTACTTTGCTGACACTGCATCACCTCTGAATTGTGGGGTTGGATGGCGTACCGGGTGGGCACGATCAAGTATCGCAGAGCGGGTGGGATGGGGGAAGCGGTTTCTGGTCTGCTGTGTTCCACGCTGTGGAACAACGGTACAGTTCGGCCGCGTCAGGTACGAGCAGACATCCGGCTCCGTCACACGTCTAGAGTGGCAGGCGCTCTTGGCGTCTAGATTGAAGAGATCGTGAGAGAGATGAGGATCGAGAGAGCTATCGGATGTCGATTGTTGCCGGGGTTGCTGGGCGCATTGCTGCTGGCGCTGCCGGGGACCGTCGCCCTGGCGCAGACGGCTGCGCCGAGGGATCCGGCGGTGATTGCGACGATTCACCGGCTGGTGCTGACGAATGGCGACTTCCAGAATGTGCGCCGGTATGTGCTGAAGGGCGACCGGGTGCGTTACATCTCGTCCGAGCGCGGAGGGGAGTGGGAGGAGCTGCCGGTGAGCCTGGTGGACTGGGCGGCGACGCTCAAGTACGCGCACCAGCACACGGTGGCGGGGGAGCAGGAGCAGGCTGCGTCCGAGGATGCAAAGGCGGTGGATGCGGAGGCCGCGGCGGAGAAGGCCGAGATGAATGGGCGCACGCCGGAGGTGGCGCCGCACCTGCACCTTCCGGATCGCGATGGCGTGTGGGTGCTGGATTACTTCGAGAACAAGCCGGAACTGGTCACTCTGGAACAAAACAGCGGCGATGTGAATCAGCGCACCGGGCACAACGTGATGCGTGCGGCGATCAATCCACTGGCCAGCAAAAAGCAGGAGGTGCGGCTGGATGGTGAGGGATCGAAGGTGCACCTGCACCAGAACCGGCCGACCTTCTACGTCAGCCTGACGACGGCGGATAACTCCGCCGGGCCGAATGCGATGAAGGTGGACACGGGCAATGCGAACGGGCCACAGGCGATGAGCTCACCGGAGAGCCAGTACGCGATCGTGACCATCCAGCCGCGGCGTGGCTACCGCGTGGTGACGAACGTGAACCTGAGCGCGCTGGGGCAGATGACGCAGACGCAGGATGTGGTGCCGACGACCGCGACCGTTCTGCCGGGTGGGCACTGGCTGAAGCTGGAACCGAAGCAGCCGCTGGCGATCGGTCAGTATGCGCTGATGGAGCGGCTGGACCCGAGGGAGATCAACCTGTCGGTGTGGGACTTCGCGATCGAGCCGCAGTCGGGCGACAACCTGAACACGATCCTGCCGCTGCGGCCCTGATCGGGCATCGCTCGCGTCAGGACGGAGACGGACGGGGCGAAGTGAACGGAACGAAAACGATCAGCCCTGTGCGGCGATGCCGTCGCGGGTCGAGTTTTTCACCAGGTACATGCGGCGATCCGCGGCCTCGAGCATGCGGGTCGCATCCTTCGCGTCGTCCGGGTAGTTCGCCAGGCCGAGGCTCGCGGTCAGGCGTAGTTGCGCCGCGCTGAGGAAGCGGCGGGAGCGAAGGGCGACTAGCAAGCGATTCGCGGCCTTGGTGCCGGAGTGCAGAGATGTCTGCGGCAGCACGACGACGAACTCGTCACCGCCGTAGCGGAAGCAGATGTCCACGTTCCGCATAGTGTTACGAATCAGGTCGGCGGCCTCGGCCAGCACGCGGCTGCCGATCTGGTGGCCGTGCGCGTCGTTGACCTGCTTGAAGTAGTCGAGGTCAAGAAAAATGAGCGAGAGCGGCGCGTCGAAGCGCTTGGCGCGTTCGATCTCGACGGGGAGCACGGCCTTGAGGTGCCGCGCGTTGTAGAGCCCGGTCACGTCGTCGGTGATGGTGAGTTCCTGGATGCGCTCGACGGCGCGCGCGTTCTCGATCGCGATCGCGGCGTAGTCGCAGAGGATGTAGAGGAAGGTGATGGCCTCGTCCGAGAGCGACTGCGGATTGAGGTGCGTGACCTGCAACACGCCGAGCGTGCGGTCGCGCGAGCGCAGCGGCAGGCAGATGGCGGAGTGCTCCTGGTCGCGCGCGGTCAGGGGGGCGGGTCCGCCGTCGTCGGCGACGATGAGCGGCTCACCATGGAGCGCGACCCAGCCGGAGATGCCGGCGCCGAGCGGGATGCGTATGCTGGCGAGCTCATCTGCAGAGATGCCGCGGGCAAGTGTGTAGGACAGCTCGCGCGTGCGCTCATCGACCATCAGGAGCGACCAGCTCTCCGGCTGGAAGTAGCGGTCCATCTGCTCGAGGATGCTGTGAAGCACGGTGGGGAGGTCGAGCGAGGAGGTGAGCGCTCGGGCGGCATCGTGGAAGATGCGCAGGTGCTCGTAGGCGACACTGCCCTGGATGGAATCGGCCATGGGGGTGGTCTGATTGTGCCATGAGCGCCCGTTCCGGTGCGCGAGAGCGTGATGAGGGCGGCTAAGGAGCCGGGCTGCGCACGGCCCAGGCGAGGCCGTCGGGTTCGGGACCGGCATCGATTTTGCCGACGACCGCCAGCGAATGGAGATCGATCACAGTGACGTAATTGTCCGGCGTGCAGGCCACGAACGCGCGCGCGCCACCGGGCTCGATAAGGATGCCGGCAGCGCCGTGCCCGATGGGGATCCGCTTGATCTCATGGCGCGAGGCGGCGTCGATGATGACGAGGTCCGGGCCGCCCAGGGTAGAGACGAGCACGAGCTTACCGTCGGGCGTGAACTTCAGCCGATTGGCGCTCGGCACGTTGCGCCGACGAAGGTCAACCCGTGCGGACCACGCAAGGGCCCGAGGTCGATCGAGGGCAGCGCGCGCTGGTGCACCAGATCGAGCACGGCGAGCGTGTTGTAGCTGCCGAAGCCGTAGTTCGAAGCGTAGGCCGTGGTGCCGTCTGTTGAGGCGATGACCTCGTGTGGATCATTGCCAACGGGCATCTTCGCGACGACCGCGAGGGTGGCTGGATTGACGATGCTGAGCGTGTGGTCCTGCTTCGAGAGGACGAGCAGGGAAGCGTTGGCACGGGCGGCCGTTTGGGCGTGCAGCACAGCGCTAAGGCAGGCTGTGGCGAACCCAAGTGCGGAGCGGACTGGGAGCTTCATGCGGGAGCGTGCCTCCGAGCGGAGCGTCAGGACGGAAGCATAGACGAGTTTGGGAGCGCCGGGTCTACTGCGCGAATCAGTGTTGCTTGTGGCCGGAGCCGGTAGGCGTTAGCCGCCGATGTGGACCATCGACCGGCTGGGCTTGAGGAAGCCGGGCTCGCCGATGTGGTGGCGGGCCTCCTTGCGGGAGATGATCTGCTCGATGGTGCGGGCCAGATCTTCGTCCGTGCCGCCGCGGTGGAGCACGCCGTAGAGATCGTGATCGGCCTGCGAGAAGAGGCAGGTGCGGATCTTGCCGTCAGACGTGAGGCGGACGCGGCTGCACGCGCCGCAGAAGGCGCGCGAGACAGGCGCGATGATGCCGACCTCGCCGATGCCGTCGTCGAAGGTGAAGCGCTGCGCTGTTTCGCCGGGCGTGGTGCCGGGCAAGGGCACCAGCGGACGCACGCTCGCGATGCGGGCGCGCAGCTCGTCGTAGCCGATGACCGTGTCGGGCGACCAGATGCGGTCCTCCTCAAGCGGCATGAATTCGATGAAGCGGAGGATGACGCCCTCGGCACGCGCGAAGTGAACGAAGGGCTCGATCTGCTCGTCGTTGAAGCCGCGCAGGAGCACGCAGTTCACCTTGACGGGACCGAGGCCGGCGCGCGCTGCGGCGCGAATGCCGGCGAGCACACGGTCGTAGCTGCCGGGGACGCGGGTGATGCGCGCGAAGACGTCGGGATCGACCGCGTCCATGGAGACGGTGACGCGGGTGAGGCCGGCATCGCGCAGTGCCTCGGCCTGGTCGGCGAGCAGGTGGCCGTTGGTGGTCACGGCGATGTCGAGCGCGCGGCCCTCGCCCGTGGCGAGCATGCTGCCGTCGGGTGAGAAGGTGGTGCGCAGCGCGGCGACGTCGCGGACGAGGCTCGTGAGGTTGCGGCGGAGCAGCGGCTCACCGCCAGTGAGCCGCACCTTCTCAATGCCGAGCGAGACGAAGACCCGAATGAGGCGGAGGTAGGCATCGAGCGGGAGCTCGCTGTACTGCGCGCCGTCCGTGCCGGTGCGGCAGTAGATACAGCGGTAGTTGCAGCGATCGGTGACGGAGACGCGCAGATCCGTGATGGCGCGGCCGTGCGAGTCGGTCAGACGCCGGCGGCCGGGCAGAAAGGCAGGCGCGGCGGTCGGGATGGACTGGGTAGACACTGATCTCGTTCGATGCGCGGGCCTAGGGAGGCTGCTCGGAACCTGGCCGGGCCGCACTCTCCATTGTATGCAAATGGCCGGCGGGTGGCCGGGTTGGCTAGAGAGTTGTGACGGTGGCGGGGGCGGGCCGGCACAGCCGGCGCAGCAACAGGGTGATGGCGACCACGCCGAGCGGCGGCAGCATGCACAGCAGCAGGCCATGCTGGTAGCTGCCGGTGAGGTCGCGCAGGCGGCCCATCACGAAGGGGCCGACAAAGGCGCCGGTCATGCCCAGGCTGTTGATGGTTGCGATGCCCGCGGCGGCGGCCCGGCCATGGAGGAAGAGCGGCGGAACGGTCCACAGCACCGCGAGCGAGGACGTGAAGGCGATGATGACCAGGTAGAAGGCCGGCACGCCGATCCACGGATTGCGGGTGAGTCCGCTGAGCAGAAACCCGAGCGCGATGATGAGGTAGGGAACGGCAATGTGGAAGAAGCGCTCGCCGGTGCGGTCGGAACTGCGGGAGACCAGGATCATGCCACCGGCACCGATCAGGTTGGCGCCGGAGATGAGGAAGCCGACGCCGGTCGGCGCGAGATGCGTGAGCTCATGCAGGATCGCCGGGGCAGAGAGGTTGAAGCTGTACAGGCCGACCATGCTGCAGAAGTACAGGGTGGCCATCAGCCAGAAGCGCGGCTCGCGCACGAGGGTGTGCCAGGAGTCGTCGTGCGTGGCGACGAGGGCGACCTGCTCCTGCTGCACGCGCGTAAGCAGCCATTCCCGCTCCGGCGGCGTGAGCCACTTCGCATCGGCGGGACCGTCGGGCAGGCGCAGCAGAAAGACGAGACCCATGACAACAGCGGGCAGGCCCTCGACCAGGAAGAGCCATTGCCAGCCGGCGAGCCCGAGGCGTCCCTGTAGATGCAGCAGTGCGCCGGCAACTGCGCCCATGAGGACACTGCTGAGCGGGAGCGCGACATAGAAGCGACTGATGGAGCGGGCGCGCTGCGCGGCTGGAAACCACTGCGTGAGGTAGAAGATAAGCCCCGGGAAGAAGCCGGCCTCGGCCACGCCGAGCACGAAGCGCATGGCATAGAACTGGACCGGGGTGCGGACCAGCAGCATGGCCATGGCCAGCACACCCCACGTGAACAGGATGCGGGAGAGCCAGCGGCGCGCGCCGAAGCGGACCAGCAGCAGGTTCGAAGGCAGTTCGAAGATGGCGTAACCAACGAAGAACAGCCCTGCCCCAAAGCCATAGATGGAAGCGCTGAAGTGCAGGTCCTGATTCATTTGCAACGCGGCGTAGCTGACGTTGGCGCGATCCATGTAGGCGACGCCATAGGCCAGCGCGAGCAGCGGCAGCAGGTGCAGGCTGGCTTTGCGGATGGCGCGCTGGCCGAGCGCGGTGTCATCCTCATGACCAGCCACTGCAGAGACGAGCGTCGGATCGAGAGCGGACATGGATGGCTCGCTTCCGGAGGAGATGGCAGAGCCATCCTAGCCTGTCGTGCCGCCGCGAGGTTCCTGTCCTGACGGAACAAAGGTGGGTCGCGAGCCGAACCTGTCGCACCACCTGGAAGAGAGAGGTTTGCGATGAAACCTGCCGCATGGCTGCTGCTCCCCGGAACGTTGTTCGTGTGCGGGCTGTGGGGTACGGCCTCGATACCTCGAGTGCGCGCCGATGAGCAGATCGCACCCATCAACTACGACAAGGATGGACGGGCCGTACTTCCGCCCGACTACCGTGAGTGGGTGTTTCTCAGCTCCGGCATCGACATGGCGTACGGGCCGAAGGCGTCGATGAACATGGGTCACTCGATGTTCGACAACGTATTCGTCAATCCGGAGGCATACCGCAGCTTCCTCGCAACCGGGCACTGGCCTGCGCAGACGGCCTTCGTTCTCGAGATCCGCAAGGGAGAGACGAACGCATCGATCAACCACGGTGGTCAGTCGCAGGGCGCAGAGGTCCTGGGGACGGAGCTGCATGTACGCGATATGAAGCGCTTTCCGGTGGGCGACGGCTGGAGGTTCTACGACGTGGGCGATGACGGCAAAGGCCGGCTGCTGCCGACGTCGGCGACCTGCTACTCCTGCCACCAGCAGCACGGCGCGGTCGACACGAGCTTTGTGCAGTTCTACCCGACGTTGCTGACGGTAGCGAAGGCCAAAGGCACGCTCAGCGCGTCTTACCTGCACGACCTTGCCACGGCGGGGCGCGGGAAGTGAGTCGCTCGCCTGGCGTCAGTCTTCAGCGGGTCTCAAGCCCAACCACGGAGAACAGATCAAACGGATTTTGGTGCAGCGGCACGAAGGCTTCGGCGCGCGTGTAGCCGCTCTCGAGGCCGCGGAATTTTGCTACGGCGTCCTGCAGAGGGTAGTAGTGATCGGGCGACTGGCTGGCGTGCGCGTAGCAGGCGGCGCGCTTCTGCGCTTCTGTCGCATCGATGCTTACGTATCGAGTGGGTGAAAACTGCTGGGTGTCTTCGCCGTCCGAGACCTCGTAGTAGTAGAGCGCGAAGGTGCGACCGGACTGCTGCCATGCGTCGTACGTGAGATTCGCAATGGCGCGGTGATCGCGGTGATTATCGATTGGCCAGTGGGTGAAGACGGCATCGGGCTTCTCTGTCGCGAGCAGCTTCTGGAAAGCGTTGTAGTGCGCCTCGTCGACGATGGCGTGGCCGTTGATCTGGCCGGCGTAGGCGGGGTGAGCCTTAAGGATGCTGCAGGCCTTCGCAGCTTCAGCGATGCGCACGGGGGACGGCGTGGGCGGCCACGCTCCGTCATTTAGATAGAAGAGCACGACCTCATGACCGAGTGCGGTGAGCCGCGCGATGGTGCCGCCGCAGCCGTACTCGGGATCGCCAGGGTGGCCGCCGGTGACGACAATCTTGCGAGGGCGCGCGGGGTTGCGCGCATTGTCGAGCGCGGGTGCGGCGGCCTGCGGAAATACGTGAGGCGCAAGAACGCTGGCAGTGAGCAGCGCAGGCGCGTGTCTTGTGGCCGCGAGCAGCACCTCGCGCCGGTTCACACTGAGCTCCGTCGAGCGACATGACTCGGGCAGGGGTGGATGCGGTGGTCACGCATGATCTGCGAGTGTGCCTGCGCAATGCGATTCTCGCAATCCAAGGCGGGGCCTGGTGCATCTCGTAAGCTAGAGATATGGCCAAGAAGATCGAGATGGAGGAGCGAGCGGCGGCGCGACGGCACAGCGCGACACGCTTCGACGTGCTGGTGATCGGCGCAGGGCCGACCGGGCTGGCGTGCGCCATCGAGACGCAGAAGCGCGGCATGCGCTCGGTGCTGGTGGACAAGGGCTGCCTGTGCAACTCGATCTTTCACTACCCGGCGAACATGACGTTCTTCACCACGCCGGAGCTGCTTGAGATCGGCGATATTCCGTTCTCCAGCCCCAATCAGAAGCCGACGCGCGACGAGGCGCTCGAGTACTACCGCAAGGTCACGGACCACTACCAGCTCGACGTGCGGCAGTATGAGCGAGTGCTGCGGGTGGACGGAGCGGACGGTGCGTTCGAGGTGCGGGTGGCGGATCGCTTTGGCCGCGAGCAGACATACATCACGCGCAAGATTGTGGTGGCGACCGGCTACTACGACCTGCCGAACTATCTCGACATCCCGGGCGAGACGCTGCCCAAGGTGCGGCACTACTACGACGATCCGCACCCGTTTTACGACATGGATGTGGTGGTGATCGGGGGCAAGAATTCGGCGGCCATTGCGGCGCTCGACCTGTGGCGGCACGGAGCGCGCGTGACGCTGGTGCACCGCGGGCCGAAGATGCACCACCATGTGAAGTACTGGATTCTGCCGGACATCGAGAACCGCATCAAGGCAGGCGAGGTGGAGGCGTACTTCAACAGCGATGTTGCGGCGATTCACGAAGACACGGTCGAGGTGCGGACGCCGGATGGTCCGCGTGTGCTGCGCAATGACTTCGTCTTCGCGTTGACCGGGTATCGCCCGGACTTCGCGTTTCTGGAGTCGCTGGGCATTGCAATCGACGGGAAGGATCGTTGCCCGGCGTGCGATCCGGCGAGCCTGGAGAGCAATGTGCCGGGGATTTACCTGGCCGGCGTGATTGTCGCCGGGTCCCGCACGAATGAGATCTTCATCGAGAACGGGCGCTTTCACGGGCGGCAAATCGCCACGGATATCGCGGCCAGGCAGGACGTTGCAGTGGTGGAGCCGTCGCTGCGTTAGGCAAACGTTAGGCGAAAGTTCCGCTTCCGCTGGGGCCACGGGGCAGAGTAGGCTCTTGCTAAGGCCAAGTCACCTTGAGGATTTCATCGAGCGTGCGACCATTCGCGCTCTGATCCGTCTCAAACAGGGGGAAGTGACGGCCCCGCTGCCAGCAAAGGACTGAACGGAATGCCCTGGTACCGGTACCGCACGATACGCAGTCGACTGACGATCGGCTTTGTCGTGCTGGAGCTGCTGTTCACATTCTGCTTTGCTGCCCTCATCCTGCGAACTGAGCTGGGCGAGATTCATACACGCGCGAACCGCCGGCTGGATCAGCAGGTCTCGCTGCTCTCGGCGATCGCCACCGACGCCATCGCTGACAATCAGCCGCACCAACTGCAAGCATTGATGGAGGCGATGAGCCGGAGCACGGCAGTGTCGTTTCTGCGCTTCACAGACCCGGCAGGACGATCGCTGGTCGAGCCGAGCGAGTCGGTTCGTGCGACGCAGCTCAACCCGATCGAGCAGGAGATGCTGAACCGCGCGCCGCTGCGTGCGCAGGTCTTTCGCAATGTCGGGGGCGATCGTGAGGCCATCGGACCGGTGCGCAATGGCAGCACACTGCTTGGTTATGCGTGGGTGGCGGAGAACCGGCACCCGGAGCAGCAGGAGATTCGCGACCTGCTGCGAGTCGCGATCCTGGCTGCGCTGCTGGGGGCGGTCGGATGCCTGTTCGTGTCAGCGTGGCTGGCGCGATCAATCACGCGGCCGCTGCACCTGGTGATGGATGCGACGCGCCGGCTGATCCGCGATCCGGAGACCAAGCAGGGCTTTCCGCTCGAGGTGTCCGAGACGAACGAGGCGGGCGAACTGGCAGAGGCGTTCAACCTGCTGGTGCTTTCGATGGAGGAGCAGCGCAGCGGACTGAATGACACGCTGGCACTGCTCGACTCGATGCTGGCGCACGCGCCGATCGGGTTTGCATTTCTGGACCGGCAGCGGCGGTTCATCCGGGTGAACCAATTCCTTTCGTCCGGGCTGGGTGTGCCGTTGACGCGCTTTCTGGGCAGCATGCCGGATGACCTCTTCGATCCTCCCGAAGCCGAGCGCCTGCACGGTCAGCTGGCCCGCGTCTTCGATGGCGCCTATGCGGAGCCGCTGGAGCTACAAGTGGAGGACGGCGACGGCAAGCCGCGCAGCTGGGTCGTGAGCATGTACCCGGTGAAGAGTGGACAGCAGGAGATCCGCTGGGCGGGCGCGGTGCTGATCGACACGACGGAGCGCCGCCGCTCCGAGGATGCGCTGCGCCGCACGGAGAAGCTGGCCGCGGCCGGGCAGCTCGCTGCGTCCATCGCGCACGAGATCAACAACCCGCTTGAGGCAGTGACGAACCTGCTGTTCCTGCTGAAGGCACAGCCGGACCTGAACGAAGATGCAGAGCGGTTCACGGACATGGCACAGCACGAGCTGGCGCGTGTGTCAGAAATCACGCAGCAGACACTGCGATTTTATCGGCCGTCCACCCTGCCGGCGCAGGCGAATCTGGGCGAACTGCTCGATTCGATCCTGACGCTGCACAGCGGCCGTGTTCACACGCTGCGCGTGACGGTGGAGCGGCGCTACGGCAAGAACATCGAGATCCACTGCCTGGCCGGGGCCCTGCGCCAGGTGTTCGCAAACCTGGTGACGAATGCGCTGGACGCGCTGGGCAGCAGCGGCGGACGGCTGCTGGTGCGAGCGCGGCGCTCGCACGCGTGGCAGGACGGCCGCTCCGGTGTGCGCGTGGTTGTCGCGGATACCGGGTGCGGCATGCCGGAAGCGGTGCAGCGCCGGATCTTCGAGCCGTTCTTCACGACCAAGATGGCGACCGGCACGGGGCTGGGCCTCTGGGTCACGCAGGACATCATGAACAAGCACCATGGCCTCATCCGGGCGCGCAGCCGCTCAGCGACTCCTGTGGTCGATGGCGTGGGGACCGCGCGGACCGGCACAGTGTTCATGCTGTTCTTCCCCGACGATGGCGTCGAGCCTGTTGCGGCACATGAGACGGCAAAGCCAGTCGAGGCCGCAGCCGTCTCCTGACGCCGGGCTGAACGAACAACGAAATCTTCTAGTGAGAGATTGCCGCGGGCAGTGGCTGCGCCGCGGCGTGCGCGTTGACGCGGATGGGGCTGAGCACGCGATAGCGCACACGCACACCGCCGATGGTGGCGGGCGCAGAGCGCGGCCTGCGCGTGCGATCGACGAAGACCATGAGGGCGGCCTCCTGCGGATGGTCGAGGCTCTGCGACACGCCGATGCCGAAGTAGGCGGGATCGCTGAGCACCTCGGCGGTGTGCTGCTGCGCGACGGCGCGGGCCGCGTCGAGCACTGTAGCCGAGAGGTGAATGCCGGTGGTGGCGGTCGCGTTTGCAGCCACGGTGTTGCTGGCGAGATCGTGCGCGGTGGTCGCGATCACCCGGGTCGGGAGTCCACCGAGGGTCTGCGGAACTGTGACGTCGTTGGCGTGGTCGCGATCGACATAGACGAGCACTGCAGGCTGTCCGGGCTGATCAAGGCTGACGCCTGCCGCGAGACCGAGGATGCCCTTGCCTGGATCAACGAGCCGGGCGGATTCGCGGGCGACGACGGCCTGCGCGGCACCGAGTGCGATCTCTGCGACGGCGCTGCTGCTGCGGGCCGTGTTGCTGTCGAAGTCGAGGCAGGTGACGGGATGTGGCGCGCCACCGACGACGGAGAAGCTGGTGCCAGCCGGCGCACTGCTGTACTGCGCAAGCTCCGTGAGCACATCCCCGATGGGGTTCGCGAAGCTCTCGCCGGGTGAGGTGCTGGTGCCGCTCGAGGCTGCGTAGAACAGCCCGACGGGCTGCGCGTTTGACGTATCGACGACGAGCGCTCCGGAGTCGCCGGAATCGGAGAACGAGTTGCCGGGAATGCCGATCTGGTTGATGAAGGTCTTCGCTGTGTAGAACTGCGTCTCTGCGGCGTCCTTGTAATAGGACACCTTGACGGCGGCGTTGATCACGTCGACGGTCGAGCAGGTCAGCCCGGTGGTGCGGCCGCTCTTCGCCACGCGCAGGTTGTTGAGATTGGCCGCGGTGAGCGCCTCTCCGGTGCCGCCGGCGGGCGCGGCGGCGCCGATCGCATTCGTACCGCTCCCGGGTGCGCCGAGCGAGAGGATCGCGCCTGTGCTGTCAACGGAGGCCGCGCTGGTGTTCGCGAGTGCGGCGTCGATGTTGACAGAGTTGTTGAGCAGCGGCGCCCAGTACTGGAGCGTGCCGATGCTGCGCATGCCGGTGCTGCCGGTGGTGAGCTGGGTGCAACCGGTATCGACGAGGCCGGGTTGGATGATGCTGTTGCCGGCGCCGGCCTGGTCAGACTCCGCGAGCACGTGATTGTTGCTGAGGATGTAGAGATTGCTGGCCTGGTCCGCGACGAGCGCGCCAAGTGTGCCGCTGGCGCAGTCGAGGATGTTGCCCGAGGCATCGACGTCCACATCGTTATTGTTGCCGCCGGAGGAGCCCATCTGGACGGCCGAGGTCTGCGCTGCCTGGTTCGAGAGTGGGGAGCTGTTGAGGCCGGCACTGTTCAGCAGTAGCCTGCTGCTGGTGACGGTGCCGGGGTTTGACTGCACGGTGCCCAGGATGTAGACGGGCTGTGCCGGCACAGCGGATGGAGCCGTGTAGGTAACCGTGCAGCTCGTGTAACTGGGGTTTGCGGAGCGGGGGCTGCTGCGCTGGCAGTGCGTGCTGCTGAGCGTGCCGGCGGTGGAGCCCGGGCTGGCCGCGCTGGTCGGCGATGTAGAGAGGCTCCACTGGACGGTGCCGCCGCCGACTTCGCTGATCGACGCGGTCAGGGGCAGCGTCGCTCCGGGCGAGAGCGCGGCGTTCTCAGGCGTGACCGGCTGGATGAAGCTGGGGGTGACGGTGATGACGGCGCTGGCGCTCTGGAAGGTGTTGCTGGTGAGGTTGGCCTGCACCTTCACCTGCACGGAGTCCTGCGATAACGCGCTGGGCGGCAGGTAGAGACCGCTGCTGTCGATGGAGCCTTCGCCGAAGTTGGTGTCGTTCTGGCCGGCCACGATCACCCAGTGGACGTTGGTTGCGGGCGTTCCGTCAGGCAGTGTGGCGCTGAACTGAAGCTGGCCGCTGGTGCTGATGCTGCTCGTGCCGGGTGTGATCGAGAAGGTGCCGGCCGAGGGGTTTGCGCTGTATCCAGATCCGCCGCAGCCCGCAATCGCGAGCGCCAGTGGAAGCAGCGTTGCGAGCAGACGCGTGCGGCCATGGGCGGGCTGCGCCGGCGCAGCGGGCATGGGGGGTACCGTGATGGAGTCTGAGCGGAGCATCGGCAACCGTGACTGCGTCTCCTGCTGATTGTACGTTTCGACGATGGACGGCCGCTGCGCACGAAGGTTGCAGTGGGCGGCGTTCGCAAACGCACGGCTGCTGCCAGCCTTAGTGACGCAGACGGGGCAGGGAAGTTGTGCGGCGGAGTGTGAAGATTCGTCGGGAGTGTCAGGACAGGATGCGGCGCAGGAAGCTGCGCATGCCGATCCAGCCCAGGATGCCAAAGGAGACGAGCAGGGCAAAGACGATGGCGAGCGGGTGCATGTGCGGCACGCCTGGGGTGAGCGCGGCGCGCAGCCCCTCGCTCATGTAGACGATGGGATTCACCAGCACCGCGATCTGCAGCCAGCGGATCTGCTGGAGGAACGCCCATGGGTAGTAGACGCAGCCGAGAAAGGTGATCGGGACGACCACGATCGAGAAGATGAGGCCGATCTGCTTGGGCGGCACGCTGGCGCCGATGGCAAGGCCGAGCGCGCCGGCGACCAGGCTGGCCAGCACCAGCACGACGATGAGCAGCGGCCAGCTGGCGACATGCACCGCTACAGGTGTGGCCGGAATGTAAATGGCGAGGGGCATCACGAGCAGTGCGGCAAAGATGCTCTGCAATGCGGAGAAGCAGACCTTCTCAAACGCTACGAAGCCGACCGGCAGGGGACACATGACGCGGTCGTCAATCTCGCGCGTGATGCCGAACTCAGCCGACAGCGGCAGCGCGACGGCGGCGATGCCGGTGAACATGATGGCGACGGCCATCAGGCCGGGGAGCAGAACGGTTCCGAAGTTGACGCCGGAGGCGGTCATTGCGGCATTCGACTGCATGGGGTTGGCGCCGCGCGCGCCCATGTGCGGGATGACGTAGGTGAAGACAAAGAGGAACAGCAGCGGTTGCATGATGACGCGCACCGCGAAGGCGAAGAGCTCACGCCGCAGCACGCGGAAGTCGCGCAGCATGAGGCCGGCGAAGGCGGAGAGCATGGAGGCCGAGCGCGCAGGTGGGCCGGCCGGCGGCGCAGTCGAGAGCAGAGGGGCGGAGGCGGAGCTACTCACGGAGGTCTCTCCCGGTCATGCGGATGAAGACGGTTTCGAGGCTGGGCTCTGTCATGGTGAGGTCGCGCAGGCCGGCGGTGGACGCAGTCTCGACGATGCGGGGTAGCAGCCCATCGATGGCGCGTGCAAAGACGCGAAGGCCGGTGGGCGTGACCTCAGCCGCGGTGACCTGAGGCAGCGAGCGAAAGGTGCCGGCGAGCGTCTCAAGCTGGTCGAGGGAGCGCAGCTTGAGATCGAATGCCGTCTCGCCGCCGCCCGACGCCTTGATGGCCGCGGGCGTATCCAGCGCGAGGATGCGGCCATGATCGATGATGGCGAGCCGGTCGCAGAGGGTGTCCGCCTCTTCCATGTAGTGCGTGGTCAGCACGACGGTGATACCTTCCTGGCGCAGCGCGGTGACGGCGTCCCACATGGCGATGCGGCTCTGCGGGTCGAGGCCGGCGCTGGGCTCATCGAGGAAGAGCACGCGCGGTCGATGCGCGATGGCGCGCGCGATCTGCACCCGCTGCTGCAGTCCACCGGAGAGCTGGCTCGGCATGGCCTTGCCACGTTCGCCGAGGTGGAACTGCTCGAGCAGTGACTGCGCGCGTGACGAGGAGTCGGCGGAGGTGAAGCCGAAGTAGCGGCAGTGGAAGTAGATGTTCTCGAAGATGGTGAGCGAGCGATCAAGGGTGTTGTATTGCGGCACGACCCCGATCAGCCGGCGTGCGGCGGAGGGGTGGCGCACCACGTCGACACCGGCGATGGCGACGGTGCCCGAGGTGGGCAGCGCGCGGGTGGTGGAGATGCTGATGGTGGTGGTCTTGCCGGCACCATTGGGCCCGAGCAGGCCGAAGATCTCGCCCTCGTTGACGGCCAGCGAGATGCCATCGAGCGCGGTGACGCGCTGCTTGCCGGTGTAGATCTTGCTGAGGCGATCGAGGCTGACGATCAAGCGCGGGTGGGCTCCGGGGAGAGCCGGATGCGGGCGCGGCTCGCGCTCAGTCTACATGGGCAGTTTTGGCGTGATGACAAAGCTCCAGCCGCGGGGAATACGGCCGGAGCACTTGTCAAACAGCGGTCACTGCGAAGAGCGGATGCCGAACGAGAGGCGTCGGCGAGAGAAGCGCACCGGCTGGTGCAAAGGTTTCCGGTCTGGTTGCCGGATGGACAGCCGGTGCAAGCGGAGCAGGTTTGTTTAGGCAGCGACCGTCTTGCGGCGTGCGGCGCGGCGTGCCTCGTCGGTGGACGGCATCATCGCAACCCCGGCTGTGAGTTCTGCAGCGCGCAACTGACGCAGCTCACGACGGTTCAGAGGCTTCATCGTCTCCCGGGAGTAGAACACCTGATTGCTGCACTCCATGCACACCTTGTAGGTGTGGCCAGCGATGGTGAACGGGCGAGAGAGATTGCTGTGGCGGCAGCCGAAGATAGCCTCAAAGATGGACTGCAGAAACTCCAGTATCCAATTCATGTCATGCTCCTCACGGTTAAGAGCGGCTTCAGGAACACGTGAACCCCGGAACTGAAGGTCCAAGTGCACTCATCAGATGCCGAAGGTGAGAAGGAGTCTCCCAGTTTCCCGGAAATATTTTCCGGTTGAACTGAAATGGCACCCCTAAACTCCACTGCTGGCGATCCGCTGACTCGTACCTTAGCAAGGACGAGCCAGCGGTAGAAGTAGATTTCTTGCCTGCTGCTTACGGGTGAGATGTAGTCACCCGGGAGTTGGTGCTCGCGGGAATGGTTACTACGGGGTCTTCACGGAGATCACAATCTTGCCAAAGTGGGAGCCATCTTGCATCGTGGTGAACGCCTCACGCGCTTCGCCGTAGGAGAAGACGCGGTCGACCACGGGCTGGATCCCCAGGCTTTCGATGGCCCGGTTCATGGCTGCGAACTGAGCCCGGGAGCCGACGAAGACGCCATGTACCTTGAGCAATTTCTGTAGGATAGGGGTGATCTGCAGGTCCTTCTCCCGGCCACCGAGGATGCCGATCTGGGCGATCGTGCCGCCCACCCCCGCTGCCGCCAGGGATTGCTGGAAGGTGCCGGCGCCGCCGACCTCGACCACCAGATCCACGCCGCGTCCGGCAGTCTGGTGCTGGGCCCACTTGGCCCATTCCGGGTTGGCGCGGTAGTTGAGTCCGGCATCTAGCCCTAACTTCGTGGCACGCTTCAGCTTTTCATCGCTCGACGAGGTGCCGAGGACCTGGGCCCCGAGCGCCTTGGCGAACTGCAGGGCGAAGATGGAGACCCCGCCGGTCCCCTGGATCAGGACGGTATCGCCGGGGGCCAGCCGGGCGGCATCGGTGAGGGCGTTCCATGCGGTCAGCCCCGCGCAGGGCAGCGTGGCGGCCTGTTCGAAGCTGAGCCGGCTGGGAAACGGGAGCACGCCATCCTCCCGGAGCACGACCTGCTGGGCGAGCATGCCGTTGATGTCGCCGCCAAGGGCGCCCTTGTGTTTCTCCGGCGTGGGCTGGCCGTCCTGCCAGTTCTGGAAAAAGAGGCCGGTGACCCGATCGCCGACCG
Organism: Candidatus Dedyshia acidiphila; assembly: GCF_051025295.1. NCBI lineage: Bacteria > Pseudomonadati > Acidobacteriota > Terriglobia > Terriglobales > Acidobacteriaceae > Candidatus Dedyshia > Candidatus Dedyshia acidiphila. Next base: position 59,903 of record NZ_JBMGJV010000024.1, read on the forward strand.
CGACTCGCGTTACCCCCTCGCCAATAGCGGCGATGGTTCCCGAGCCGTCGGAGCACGGGATCCGGTTGGGCTCGAGCTTTGGGTTGTAGTGGCCGAGGACCATCAACAGGTCGCGATAGTTGAGCGAGACAGCGTGCACATCGACGAGCACCTCACCCGGGCCGGGCTGCGGGGTGGGAACTTCGTCGAGCGAGAGCTGATCGATGCCGAAGGAAGGGATGCGCCAGGCTTTCATGGCTCTATTAGAGCGCGAGCGCAGGCGAAGATGCATGAGTCGACTGGCGGTTTGTCTTCGTCGCCGGTCCAGCCGGGCAAACCCGGGGTGGAGGAGGCCTCGTATATTGGTGCTTCGGCCAGGAGGTCGGGTTTGCGGATCAGGATCGTGGCGGCGGTGTGTGCAGGGCTGGCGGCGAGTACGATGGCGCAGACGCCGGGCGCGGTGAAACCGGCGGAGAGCAAGGCGTGGATTGCAGCGAGCGACGCGTACACCCAACAGGTGCTTGCGGTCGAGCTGCGGCATTCGCCGGAGCAGGGCTCGCAGCAAGGGCTGGCGCAGTTCGACAGGGAGTCGAGCCGCCCGACGCTGGCAGATGAGCAGGCAGAGCGTGCAGAATTGCACGCGGTTTCGGCCAAACTGAAGGCTGCTGCGGCGACCGAGCCTGATAAGCGCGTCCGCGAAGACCTGGCGATCGTGCAGAAGGCGCTGGACCTGCGCTTCCGCACCGAGGCTTACCAGGAGGCGCACCAAGTGCCGTTCATCAACGCGCATGAGTTGGTGTTCGGCGGGCTGAGAACGCTGCTCGACGACCAGGTGGCAGCGGAGCGGCGTCCAGCGGCGCTGGTGCGGCTGCGCAAGTATGCGGGGCTCGAGAGCGGCTATCAGCCGATCACCGACATCCTGAAGCAGCGCGTCGTCGAACAGATGCAGAAGCCGGGCGTGATCTACCCGTCGCGCGGCGAGATGGAGACAGAGCTCGGCCGCAACGAGAGCTACATCGAGGGCATGGCCGCGCTATTCACGAAATACAAGCTGACGGGATGGGAAGAGCCTTACAGCAAGCTGAAAGACGAGCTGACGGCGTACGACGCTTGGACCCGGGCGACCGTGCTGCCCAAGGCGCGCACGGATTTCCGCCAGCCTGCAGAGGAATATGCGCTGGGACTGGAGGGGTATGGTGTCGACCTGCCGCCGGCGCAGCTCGCGGCCATGGCGCACCAGGCCTTCTCGGAATACCAGGGCCAAATGGCACCGCTGGCGGCACAAATCGCCAAACAGCATGGCTGGGCATCGAGCGATTATCGCGATGTGATCCGGGAGCTGAAGAAGCAACAGATCACGGGCGACGCCATCCTGCCGTTCTATGAAGCGCGGCTGAAGGCGATCGAGGACATTATCCGCCGCGAGCGGCTGGTGACGTTGCCAACGCGCCCGGCGATCATCCGGCTGGCCACACCGGCCGAGACGGCACAGCAGCCGGCGCCACACATGGTGCCGCCGCCATTTCTCGAAAACACCGGACAGCGCGGCCAGTTCGTGCTGCCGCTGAATATCCCGGGTTCGAACGGTGCCGCCGCGGACAAGTACGACGACTTCACATTCGACGCAGTGGCGTGGACGCTGACGGCACACGAGGCGCGGCCGGGGCACGAGCTGCAGTTCGACTCGATGGTGGAGCAGGGTGTGAGCAAGGCACGCGCGCTGTATGCGTTCAACTCGACGAACGCGGAGGGCTGGGGGCTGTACTCAGAGTGGATCATGGAGCCGTACGAGCCGGCCGAGGGCAAGCTGCTGACGCTGCAGTTGCGGCTGCTGCGTGCGGCGCGCGCCTTCACCGATCCTGAGCTGCAGAGCGGCAAGATGACCGAAGCCGATGCGTACCGCGTGCTGGAGCAGGATGTGGTGCTGAGCCACGCCTTTGCCAAGGAAGAGGTGGAGCGGTTCACCTACCGCTCGCCGGGGCAGGCGAACAGCTACTTCTACGGTTACACGAAGCTGTTGCAGTTACGGAAAGAGACACAGGCCGCGCTGGGCCCGAAGTTCGATGCGCTGAAGTTTCACGACTTCCTGCTGGCGCAGGGGCTGTTGCCGCCGGATCTGCTGCGCCAGGCGGTGGTTGAAGACTTCATTCCGAGTCAGAGGTGATTATGTCGAAGGGCTGGGAGTCGAAGGCGGTTGAGGAGCAGCAGGCAGAGCGCGAGCGGCCGGTGGACAATCGGCCGCGCATCGACGGCGACAAGGAACGCACGCGGCAGCGGCTGGAGCTGGAACGCGAACAGATCCTGTCCGCGCGCACGGCGAATCCGCATCGCCGCGCTGCGCTTGAAGCTGCGCTGGCACAGGTGGAGTCTGCGCTGGCGGCGCTGGACGCGCCGGTAGCTCCGAAGGCGAACTAGCGCCGGATGCTGGCGACCACTGCGCCGCCTGAAGCGATGAACTGCCGCGCGTGTTCGAGTTCCGGGAGTCCGGAGTCGGCGGTGCGCCAGGCATCGAGCAGCTTCGCGTATTCCGTGCGCGCGATCTCGACATGGCCCGCGGTCTCGCTGGCGCGTGCCATGCCGTAGAGCGCGAATCCGGAGTTGGGGCGAGCCTCGAGCGCCAGTGCATATGCAGCGTGCGCGCCTGTTGCATCACCCGCATCGAGCAGAGCCAGACCTTCGGCCTCGGCAACCGGGCGAATGGAGCGGGGCGGCTCCGCATAGCCGAGCGCCTTCTCCTCATGCGCGGCCTGCTTGTACAGCGACTTTGCTTCTTCGAGTTTGTGCTGGTGCGCCGCGATGGCGGCACGCAGCTCCAGCGATAGCGTCGAGAGATTGCTGAGCAGTGGGGGCGCGAGCGCGTCCGGCATGACCTGCGCCATCGCGGGTGCGGCAGGAGACGGCTTCTTCCGCGGAGGAGCGTCGTGCACCTGCTGCGACAAGCGCCAGAGCTGCGCATCCAGCCGCTGCGAGGCAGCCTGCGCGGAGGAGACATCGCCATTGTCCACGGCCACCATGCCGGTGGCGAACTCACGCAACTGGCCTGCAAGCAAGTTCAGGTTCTCAAGCTTCGCGTCCGGGTGTGTGGCATCGACCAGGCGGAGCACGGCGGGCCAGTCGCCGGTGCGCAGCGCGACCGGCAGCAGCGGATCGAGGCGCGACATGCTGTCGCGCGGTGACTGCGTGTAGAGTGTCGGCGCAAAGCGACCGCGAGCCGCCGGCAGCTTCGCAGAGAGCGCATTGGCCTGCTGCAGCTTGCCTTCTTCGAGCAGGTTCGCGATCGAGTACATCAGGTTGTGGACGTAGTTCCAGTCGTCGTCAACCGCGACGTGCTGCTCGCGCTGATAGCGCTCCTCGACCTCGGTGGAGGCGAAGAACCAATGCTCGGCCTGCGCGTAGTCGCCGTTGCGATAGAAGATGTGGCCGGGCATGTGAACCATGTGGCCCGAGGCGGGCGCGAGCGAAGCAAGCAGAGTGGCGCTCTGCAACGCCTGCTCGGGATGAGGACTCGCCTCGACGGCGTGAATCCAATAATGATTGGCTGCCGAGTCATTCGGATTCGTGTGCAGCACCTGCTGGATGAGCGCGATCTGTTCCTGCTGGCCCTTCTTCGGCTGCCCGTCGTCGTCATAACCATCGCGGAGGATGCCGGCCAGGAAGAGCTTTGCCTGCACGTCGTCCGGATACTGCTTCACGATGTCGCGCCAGATCGCCTCGGTCTTCGTCGTGTCGGGATCGTCGCCCGGCTTGGCAGCGACGTCTGCTGCATCGTTCGCGGCGAGCGCATCGAGGTAGAGCTGCTCGTGCCGGCTCACTTTGCTGCGCAACGCCACTGCGGCGTTGAGCGCCTGCTGTGTGGAGAGGCTGGTCTCGCCGCTGCGGAACATCAGCGCCTGGTAGAGGCCCCACTGGCACATCGCGCACTTCGGGTCGACGCGGATGCCCTGTTCGAACGCGCGCGCCGACTCGTAATCCCAGAAGTCGTGGAGCAGGTTCAGGCCCTGGTCGAACCACTGTTGCGCCTCGGGCGTCGCCGTGATCGCAAGATGGCTGTTGCCGATGCCGATCATGCGCACGGGAACGGGCAGATCGGAGGGCGCGGGCAGTGCGACCATCTCCATACCGTTATGACAGCTTGGAGCAGAAGCCTGTGCGCGTGCAAAATACGTGCCAGACGTTGTGGCGAGTAGCAGGAGCGAGGCGAGAACGAGACGACGCATGACGAGATCACTCGGGAGGGCAGGATGCCGTGGGAGGCCGGGCTTGAGTATAGACGGCGGCTTACGCGCCGCCGAAGAAGCGCTTTGCGTCGCAGGAGAGAAACCCGGGCCCGAGCAGCAGGATTGCGACCAGGCCAAGCAGCATGCAGAGGTCGGTGCGCGTCTCGTGCATGGCAGCCCAGAAGCCCTGGTTGTGGAGCAGGGGAATCTTCGTCGTGGCGATCGCGACCGAGATATCGATGAGCAGTGGGATGGTGGCGGGCCGGGTGAGCAGGCCGACGATCAGGAGCAGCCCGCAGGCGATCTCGACGCCGCCGACAAAGGGCGCCGTGAAGTGCGGCCACGGGATGCCGATCCTGGCGAAGCGGCCCACGCCGAGTGCGGCGGGGAAGAGGAACTTCTGGATGCCTTCCACGAGGAAGATCCAGCCCACCATGAGGCGCAGCACGAGCCGGCCCCAGGCGTCGCTATCGAGTGCGGAGTCGTAACTCGTCATTATGCAAACCTACAGGCACGAACGCCGGCACCATGCTAGACGAGAATGCTGATTCGCGCGCAGGCAGGGACCGCCTATTTAGGCGGTGTGCGATGGAAGAGCAGCGAGTTGGCCTGGGCGAGAGGGGTGAGCAGGATCTCCGAGATGTTGACGTGCGGCGGCCGCGTGACGGCGTAGACGATGGCATCGGCAACGTCTTCCGGGGTGAGCGGAGTGATGTTCTCGTAGACCTTGGCGGCGCGTTCTTTGTCACCGCGGAAGCGCACTTCGCTGAACTCGGTCTCGACCATGCCGGGGTCGATGGTGGTGACGCGCAGCGGCGTGCCGAGCAGGTCTTCACGCAGGCCTTCGGTGATCGAGCGTTCGGCAGCCTTGGTGGCGCAGTACACGGCGCCGCTCGGATACGTAACACGTCCGGCGGTGGAGCCGAGGTTTACGATGTGGCCGCGGCCTCGCGCGACCATGCCGGGCACCACGGCGCGCGTGACATAGAGCAGCCCCTTCACGTTGGTGTCGATCATCTCTTCCCAGTCCTGGCGCTTGCCTTCGTAGAGCTTGTCGAGGCCGCGGCTCAGGCCGGCGTTGTTGATGAGGATGTCGATCTCCTGCCACTGTGCTGGCAGAGCGCCGATGGTGCGGTCCACTGCCTCGGCGTCGGTGACATCGAGCTGCACGGTGTAGACGCCGGCTGCGCCGTTGAGCGAGGTGGCTTCAGCGTTCAGCCGATCGAGGCGGCGAGCGGCGAGCAGCAGGCGTGCGCCCTCGGCAGCGAAGACGCGCGCTGTGGCGAGTCCGATGCCGGCGCTGGCCCCGGTGATCAGAACGGTGCGGTTGGCAAGGATGGAGTTCGAGAGCGGCATGGCTTCGATTATGACCTCTTGCCGTTAGCAGCGTTTGTTGAGGCCGCAGCCGCGGGTTCGCCGTCCTGCGGATGCAGTGGCGCGTCCTGCTGGGCCATGCGGTATTGACCGACGGCCCAGTCCGCTTCGGCGAAGCCGGACTCCTCTGCGCGATGAAGGACGCCGGCAAAATAGTCGGCCAGCGGGATGCGGATGCCGGCTTCCTCTGCGGCTTCGCGCACCAGGCGCGTGTCCTTGATGCCGAGCCGCACGGTGGCGCCGGGCGTCTCCGGCGGTTCCAAGATGGTGTGGCCGTAAGCCTCGTACAGCGGCGACTGAAAGAGCGCGCTGTTGATGGCCTGGTGGAAGAGCGACGGGGCGATGCCCTGGGCTTCGGCGTAGACGAAGGCTTCGGAGAGCGTCTGGATCATCGCGGTGATCATCAGGTTGCCGCCGAGCTTGAGTGCGTGCGCCTGCCACGGCTCAGCGCCAACCACACTGATGCCGCGGCTGATGCCGGCGAGCAACGGCTGCACCTGCTCGAGGGCATCAGGTGCGCCGGCGGTGACGATCCACAGTTTGCCCTGCTCCGCCACGCGAGGTCGACCGAAGACGGGCGCAGCGACGTGGCGCTGGCCGCGCTCTTCATGCGAAGCGGTAGTGCGCCGCGCGAGCGCGGTGCTGATAGTGGACAGGGTGACGTGAATGGCGCCGGGCTTCATCGCGTCGATGAAGCCGCGGCTGCCGGCGTGTTCGTCGCCGAAGAGGACGGCCTCGTTTGCCTTGTCGTCGCTCAGGATGGTGAAGACGATGTCCGCGTCGCGCACTGCGTCTTCGGGGCTGCTGGCGCTGTTCTGACTGAGCGCTTCGGTCTTGGCGCGGTCACGATTCCAGAGGCGGACAGAGTGGCACTGATGCAGCAGTAAGCGGGCGAGCGGCGTGCCCATCTGGCCGAGGCCAAGAAATGCAAGTTGCGGAGTGGTCACCGGGACTCCTTCGAGGAGGGCTACTCCGATGAGATGAAGTGGAGTGCCGGAACGATACAGGCTGCCGGTGAAGGCAGCCTGCATCGAAAACGCGCTTGTCTGTCTACTACTGTGGCTCGGGCGGGTTGCTGACGCCGCTGGAATTGCCGGCGGCAGGCTGAGAGGGCATGGGCATGGGCGCGGCCGTTGGCTGGTTGCCCGAAGGAGCCGCCGCGGGCTGGTTGGCAGCGGTCTGGGCGGGAGTCGTCTGGTTCGGTATGCCGATGGACGGGCCGGAGACGACCAGCTCCACGCGACGGTTCTGCTGGCGACCGGCGGCGGTGCTGTTGTCGGCGACCGGGTCAGCCTCTCCGTAACCGATGGCGCTTACGTTTTGCGCAGACACGCCCTGCTGCTCGAGGAAGGTCTGCACGGTGCTCGCGCGCTCGTTCGAGAGCTTCTGGTTGAACTCCTGGCTGCCCGTCGTGTCGGTGTAGCCCTCGACCTGCACCTTCAGATCGGGGTGCGCTTCGAAGATGCCCGCGACGCGCGCCAGCTTGAGCTGCGCATCCTGTTTCAGGTTGTAGCGGCCGGTGGCAAAGAGCACGTCCGACAGATTGACGACGAGACCGCGCGGCGTCTCCTGCGTCTGCAGGATGGAGTTGAGCTGCTGGCGAATCTGCTCACGCAACTGCTCTGTCTGCCGGCGAGCATCGGTCGCCTGCTGCTCGGCAGATTGCTGCGCGGCACGGGCACGTTCCGCGTTGGCCTCTGCCTCGGCACGCTGCGCGGCCTGTTGCTGGGCCTGGAGCTGTGCCTGCTGCTGCGCAAGTTGCGCCTGTTGCTCGGCCTGGTGCGCCTTTTCTGCATCCTGCTTCGCCGCTTCCTGACGAGCCTGCTGCTCGGCCTGTTCGGCGGCACGCTGCTCTGCCTGGATCTTGCGCAAGGTCACCAGGCGCGCATCCTCGGCGGTCTGGACGGCGGCACGAGCGTACGTCACTTCCTGCTTGCGATCGTGCTTGTGACGGTCGAGGTCCTGCGCGTTGGAGAGCTCCTGACGCGCGCGCGCGAGGATGTCGGGCGCGTTCTTATCCGCGCCGGCGGCCTGCGCAATCTGCACGGCGTTGATCGCCTCGTAGAGATCCAGCGGCGAGCGATCGTTGCGAGTGATGATGTCGGCCGGGTTCCGCTCCGCGGTGCTCTTGGTGTAGAGACCGCGCGGCAGCAGCGAGGCATGCGCATTGATCGGCGAGATGACGCCCTCGGTCTTGTCGTGCAGCACCTTGTTCTGCATGA
>NZ_JBMGJV010000025.1:0-64459 GCF_051025295.1 Candidatus Dedyshia acidiphila
AAAAAACGGTTGCCTGCATCTGTTGGGAGCATAAAAACGGGTTACCCCGCCTTGGGGCCATCCCACCTTTGGGGGATGAGGTAATCGTGACGATTACTCCAGACGTAATTTCTGCTCCATCTGCTCCAGACTAATACCCTTGGTTTCGGGGTAAAGAAAGAGCACCAGGAAGAACTGTAGCGCCATCATTGCTCCGAAAAAGACGAAAGGTGAAGCGCCGGAGCGCGCCGCAAGAGCCGGAAAGATGGCCGAAATGATCGCGTTGACGATCCAGTGCGCCGATGACCCGGCGCTTTGCCCCTTGGACCGGACCCGGGTGGGGAAGATCTCCCCGATGTAGACCCAGGTGACGGCGCCCTGCGAGACCGCGAAACACGCGATGTAGGCCATCAGCAGCCAGACCAGCCAGCCCTGATGCGCGCCGGTCCAGAAGATGGCGGCGACAGCCGCCAGGCAGCCGGTCAGGCTGGCGCAGCCAAACAGCATCAGTGCTTTACGACCAACCAGGTCGATGATGGACATCGCGATCAGGGTAAAGACCAGGTTGGTCGCCCCGACCGCGACTGCCTGCAGGTTGGAGTGGCTGACGTCGAAGCCTGCCTTGGCGAAGATGTCGTTCAGGTAGTACAGGATCGCGTTGATGCCGGAGAGCTGGTTGAACGCACCGGTCATCAGCGCCAGCGAGAGCGGGAAGAGATACTTCCGCTGGAAGAGCGGCTCGGTCGCGCGGTCCAGGTGAATCGAGTCGACAATCTCCTTCAGCTCGGCTTCGCTGTTCGGACTGCCGATCAGCTCAAGCACGTCGCGGGCGTCGGCGACGCGGTTCTGGGTGGAAAGCCAGCGCGGCGAGCGCGGAATCGCGAAGAGCATGACCAGGAACAGGAATGCCGGAAGCGCGGAGATGCCGAGCATCCAGCGCCACTCGTTGTTGCCGAAGTGGCCCAGCCCGAGCAGGTAATTCGAGAAGTAGGCCAGCAGGATGCCGACCACGATATTGATCTGGAACGTGCCGACCAGGCGCCCGCGCAGCCGGGCCGGGGCGATCTCCGAGATGTACATCGGTCCCAGCACCGAAGAGCCGCCGATAGCGACGCCCCCGATGAAGCGGAAGATCATCAGGGCGGGCAGGTTCCACGCGAAGGCGCAGCCCACGGCCGAGAGCACGTAAAACAGCGCCATGGCGCGTAGTGAGTCGCGGCGGCCGAACCGCTCGCCCGGCAGGCCGGAGAAGATGGCGCCCAGCACTGCGCCCCAGAGCGCAACGGCCACTGCCCAGCCGAGCTCCTTGTCGGAGAGGTGGAAGTAGAGCCGCAGCGAGCGGGTGGCGCCGGAGATGACGGCAGTATCGAAGCCGAAGAGCAGACCGCCCAGGGCGCCGACGACGGTGCTGCGGACTAGGTACCGGTTCAGTCTCATGTCGCGATGAACCGGGATACTAACATGCAGCCGCAGGAGGATGTGCGAGTTAGCGCGCGGAGAGCCTGCCATGACACGAGGCTGACACGAGGCTGACGCGAGGCTGGCACGCGCCTGGTTTGGTCCTACAGCGTCAGTCGAGTCTCGCCGGCGCTGAGCCGAAGTGGGTGAGCGCCTGGTCCAGTTGGGCCAGCGCAGCCGGATCCTTCGTGCGCCAGGTCTCTTCGTGGGTGATGCGCGGGGCGCTGCCGCTGGTTTCGATCTCGCCGTATTGGTAGCTCAGGAGCCGGTCTGCCGGCTCTTCGCGCCAGTCGTTACCGCGACCTTCGCGCCGGGTCGAACCCTGCTCCCAGCCACGTGGTGTCAGGTGCCATTCCGTCCATTCTTTGCGGGGTGCCATCTTCTCATCGTAAGCGCGGGGAGAGGAGGGAGCGGCGGGGGCGCCGCTCAGATGTGAGTGCGCACGTGATGGATCAGGGCAGCCGGACCGTCCAGGGTGTCCATCTGCCAGTCGTAGAGGCGAGCCTCTTCGACACGCAGGTTGCCACTGGTCAACGCCAGCAGGCGGGTTTCGGGGTGCTCGCTGCGGATCTCCTCAGCAAGGGAGATGCGCTCGTCTCCGCTCAGCGAATGGCAGGCGATCACCAGCTCCGGATTGTGCAGCAAGATCAACGATGCGTATTGGTGCGGGCGGTCCGGGTGCGGACGCGCCGTAATCACGTGATAGCCAGCCTGCATCAGCACGAGCCGGCGATATGCCAGCAGCGACTCGTCATTTCCGATACAGAGAATGGTTGGACCCTCGTTACCGTTCTGGGCCATCGCAGCCATGCCCACGTCTCCTCTCCATACGGCTATCCCGCTCTGATCTCCCTCTCGGTATGGCAAAGCATTGCGAGTCATCGCGCGCGCCTCAGGAAGGAAAGCTCAGGGTAGGGCGCTGCCGCACACGGGGTCTGTCTGGCAGCGAACCAAAACCGTCCATTTTGTTAGATGGGCGTTGGAACGCTCAAGTAGACCCGGAGATCGCGAAGATTGTTGCGGGTAACCGAAATCTGCACCGTCGCTTCGACAGACTCGAGGAGCGGGTGGGCATCGAACTGGGCCAGCGCCTGCTCAGCCTCGCGTCCACTGGGCCGGGCCTGCGTCACCGTGTTCGGGTCGACGATGGCGCCTGCCGCTGGACTACTGCCGTCAATGCTATCGCTGCCGGCGGACAGGCAGACGACGCTTTGGCCCTTGCACTCTCGATCGAGCAGCAGCGCAGCCGCGAGAGCGAACTGCTGATTGCGACCGCCTGTGCCCGGCTGGCGCTTGATCGCGACGGTGACCTCGCCGCCCGAGAGCAGGCAGAGTTTGCGACCCGGCTGCTCCCGGCGGAGGGCGAGAAAGCGGTCGGTGAGGTAGCGCGCGGCCTGCTCGTAGGGCCAGTCATCGCAGGCATTGTCGATCACGACCTCATAGCCGTGCGCTGTGGCGCGGTGGCGTGCGGCCGCCAGCAAATCTTCGTTCGCGAGGAGCGGTACGTTCCAGTGGACGCCGAACGGGCTTGTGCTTCCTTCGTTGGCTTCGCGGCCTTTGACGCCCGGCGTCTCCGGCAGATCCGAGCGTGCGAAGAAGGCGCGCACCGCGGCAGGGAACTGCTCGGACAGTCGATAGCGGGTGAGCAGTTCGCGGCAGTCCTCGACCGTGGTGGAGTCGCCCACGGTTGGGCCGGAGGCGAGCGCATCAAGCTGACTCAGCGGCACATCGAGCACGGACAGCGTGAGCTTCGCTGCGTCGCAGGCGGCCAGGGCGAGCCGTCCGCCCTTGACCGCGGAGAAGTGCTTGCGCAGCGTGTTCATCTCCGCAATGGTCGCGCCCGAGGCGACGAGAGCGCGATGGAAGGCAATGGTGTCGGCAAGCGTGATCGCAGGATCGAGCGGCAGTTCGAACAGGGAGCTGCCGCCGCCGCTGATCAGGAAGAGCACGAGTGTGTGCTCATCGGCCTGCTCCAGCAGCCACAGAGCAGCCCGGGCGGCGCGGAAGGAGTTGCGATTGGGCACAGGGTGGCCGCCGGCGAACCAGCCGATGCGACGATTGCCGTTGCGCAGTCTCGGTCCGTCCGGACGTTCCGGCGCGACACAGAGACCGCGCACGGGCAGTGTCTCCGGCAGGATGCGCAACAGACCGTCGGTGAGTGGCACCGCTGCTTTGCCCATCGCGATCAGCAGGAGGGAGCGGAACTGCCCGAGCGGGATGCGCAGGGCCTGGTCTGGCCCATTGCCGGACCAGGCGGGCGGGCTGATGCGGAGTTCGTGCCCGTCGCAGGCTACGCGCTGCGGGAGGACGCGGTCGATGCGGCATGCGTCGAGTGCAGACAGGAAGATGTCCCGCGCGTCCGAATGGAGTCGTCGGAGTGCTGCGTCGTGAGCCACTGGAGGCTGCGGCAAAGGCCTAGTCCGGTGTCGTGGGTAGCGGGGTAACACCGCCGGGTGCGGTGTGCTCGGCGGGTGTCTGGACCGGCAGCAGCTCGGTGTCTGGGAAGAAGTGCGAGGCCAGCCATGCGTGCATGGAGTGCTGCATCTGGTCCAGCTTGCCGGTGAAGAAGTGATCCGCGCCGGAGATCAGCACGAGGCTCGCTGGTAGCGCGGCGCTCCCCACGATCGAGGCGAGCTGTTCGGACGGGCCGTACTGGTCGGCGCTGCCGCTGATGAACAGCTTGGGCATGCGGCACTCGGCAAGGAAGCTGTAGCGGTAGTTGCGGCCCTCCGCGGCGACGGGCAGCCCCAACGCGACGAATCCAGGCACGCGTGCATCCTGGCAGACGGCGCTGAGCGCGACGTGCGATCCGAAGGAGAAGCCGGCCATCAGCACAGGCAGGCCGCAGCGATTGGTGAGCCAGCCCAGTGCGGAGCGGACGTCATCGCGCTCGCCGTGTCCATCGTCGTGCTCGCCCTCGCTCAGGCCGGTGCCGCGGAAGTTGAAGCGCAGTGTAGGCAGGCCGAAGGACTGCAGTGTCTTGGACGCGCGATACACGACCTTGTTGTGCATGGTGCCGCCACCCTTGGGGTGCGGATGGCAGATGAGCGCGGCATAGCGCGCCCCGGGCTCGCCCTCGGTAAACAGCGCTTCGAGCTGGCCGGCTGGTCCGGGCAGGAAGAGTGTCTGGAGGCGGCTGGGGGCTGTTGCCATAGCGCAATTGTAGACAGCGGGCAGCGGCGGCCGCGAGCAGTGGGTCACGCTCCCCTCAGGTATGCTGGCGAAACCTATGACACTGGACCCGGTGCAGTTGACGCGGCGGCTGGTCGACATCGAATCGACCACCTACGGTGAAGGGCCGGTCGGCGATTTCCTTGCGGAGTTTCTTGCGGAGCGCCGCTTCGCAGTCGAGCGCATGCACGTCGCGCATCGTGGCGAGGCGGGCGCCAGCACCGAGCGCTTCAATGTGTACGCGACTATCTCCGCCGAGACGCCGGATGTGGTGCTCTCAACCCACATGGACACGGTGCCGCCCTTCTTCGGCAGCAGCGAGGATGACGAGGCGATCTACGGCCGAGGCGCTTGCGATGCGAAGGGCATCATCGCGGCGCAGATTGCCGCCGCCGAGAGACTGCGCGAGGGCGGCGTGAAGGTCGGGTTGCTGTTTCTGGTGGGGGAAGAGCGCGACTCCGCGGGCGCGAAGGTGGCCAACACGCAGCCGCGCGGTAGTCGCTACCTGATCAATGGCGAGCCGACCGACAACCGGCTGGGGCTGGCCAGCAAAGGCGTGCTGCGCGCCGCTGTGCGGGCGAGTGGGCGCATGGCGCACTCGGCCTACCCGGAGCTGGGCGACAACGCCATCCACAAGCTGATCGAAGCGTTGACGCGGGTGCTCGCGATCCCGCTGCCGGTGAGCGAGGATGTGGGGCCGAGCACGCTCAATATCGGGCTGATCGAAGGCGGCCGCGCTCCGAACGTGATCTCCGATCAGGCGATTGGGCAGGTGATGGTGCGGCTGGTCGGGGCGTCGGACGAGACGCGGGTCGCGCTGACCGAAGCCGTTGCTGGCTTGGCCGACATCGACTTCACGCTGGAGATTCCCTTTGTCCGTCTTGAGACTGCGGAGCGCGTGGCGAAGCAGGCAGGGCTCGAGACGATGATCGCCGCGTTCACGACGGATATCCCCGCGCTGACCGAGTGGGGCGAGCCGCTGCTGCTGGGGCCGGGGTCGATCCACGTCGCGCACACGCCGCACGAAAAGCTGTCCAAGCGCGAGCTGCTGACCGCTGTCGATCTGTATGCAGAGATTGCTGGACGGCTGGTCGGCTGACAGACCCATGGAGACGATCACACGCGCGCGTCGCGTCGGCTACGCCGCACTCAGCGGGCTCGCAGGATGGGGCGTGGCTGTCCTGTGCTGCACGCCGGTGCTGCTGATTACGGCGGTACGCAACAGCGAAGGACAGCCACGGCTGTTTGTGCAGACGCTGTTCTACGGTGTGCTGGCGTGGGCGGGCTGGACGTTTCTGCTGGCGCTGGCGGCCTGGATTTTTGTTGCGCTGCCGGTGGTGCTGCTCATCCGCCCGGCTTTGCTGGTGCGGCAGCGACGGGTGATCCTGGTCTGCGCGACGGCCTTTGCGTTGTGGCTGGCGGCGAGCCGTCCGACCATGTTTTGCGACCCGACAGGCGAGACGTTTCTGCACAAGTTCGGCGAGATCATTCCATACGCGGCTTTCGCGGTGGCCTACACGGTGACGACCGCGTGGACTTACATCGCGATGAGCAAGCGGCGGCTGGAGACTGACGCGTCCGAGAGCCTGTCACCGCCCGAGGCAGGCTAGCGAACCGGCCGGGTGAGCGATGTTGAGGGTGTTGCCCGGGCAACGACGCGCCGCGATGAGCATCTAGACTGGGGATAATGGCCGAAATCCAGACTGCTCCGACGACTCACCTGAACGCATTGGCACAGGCGCGTTCTTCTTATCTCCGCTCCGCCATGCACCAGCCGATCGAATGGCACGAGTGGGGCGCGGAAGCATTTGCCCGCGCGGCGCGCGAAGACAAGCCGGTGCTGCTCGACATCGGTGCGGTGTGGTGCCACTGGTGCCACGTGATGGATCGTGAGAGCTACGAAGATCCCACGCTCGCGCCGCTGATCAACGAGCGCTTTATCGCCATTAAGGTGGACCGCGACGAACGGCCCGACGTGGACAGCCGCTACCAGGCCGCGGTGCAGGCGATCAGCGGCCAGGGCGGCTGGCCGTTGACGGCGATCCTGACGCCGGATGGACGGCCGTTCTTCGGCGGCACGTACTTTCCGCGGCATGACCGCTATGGCCGTCCCGGCATCGAGCGGCTGCTGCTGACCATGTCGGACGCGTGGCGCAATCGTCGTGACGAAGTGCTGGAGTCGGCAGGTTCGATCCTGGCGGCGATCGAGCACGGCGAGGCCTTCGCCGGCCGCAGCGGTTCGCTGAGCACTGCGATCACCCAGAAGCTGATCGGCTCCGCGGTCGCGCAGTTCGATCCGCATCATGGCGGCTTTGGCGCGCAGCCAAAGTTCCCTCATCCCGCGGCACTCGATCTGCTGCTGGATGCCGCAGGTCGCAAGAACAATGCGAAAGCACGTGAGGTCGCGCTGACGACGCTGGCGAAGATGGCCGATGGCGGCATTTACGACCACATCGGCGGCGGATTCCACCGCTACTCCGTCGACGAGCGTTGGGTGGTGCCGCACTTCGAGAAGATGCTCTACGACAATGCCGGCCTGTTGCTGAATTACGTTCACGCCTGGCAGACAGAGCCGCGTGCGGCCTTCAGCACCGTGGTGCATGAGACAGTCGCGTGGATCGATGGTTGGCTGAGTGACCGCACGAACGGCGGCTTCTACGGGTCGCAGGATGCGGACATGACGCTTGACGACGACGGCGACTACTTCACGTGGACGCGTGCCGAGGCCGCGGAGGTGCTGGACCCGGACGAGCTGGAGATCGCGGGTGCCTATTACGACATCGGCGACATGGGCGACATGCACCACAACCCCGCGAAGAACGTGCTTCATGTAACGCGTCCGCTGGACAAGGTGGCCGTTGAGCTGAGCCGCGATCCTGACGAAGCCACGGGCCTGCTGGGGCGGGCGCGCGCCCGGCTGTCTGAGGCGCGTGCCCAGCGTTCGACTCCGTACATCGATCGCACCATCTACACCGGCTGGAATGCGATGGCGATCTCTGCCTACATGCAGGCCAGCTCTGTATTGAAGGCTGCGGCGACGCGCGACTTCGCGTCGAAGACGCTCGACCGCATTCTGAGTGAAGCGTGGTCAGAGGAGCGCGGCCTGGCACACGTGGTCGCGTATCCGCAGGCGGAGGATGCGCCGGGAGCGAAGGCAGGCGCAGACGCGGCGAATCGCGCCGTGCTGGACGACTACGCGCTGCTGATCCACGCGTGCCTGGATGGGTGGGAACGCACGCTCGAAACGCGGTATTACAAGGCTGCTGAGGCGCTCGCCGCGCGGATGCAGCGCGATTTTCACGACGCGACCGGCGGTGGGTTCTTCGACACGGTGATCGATCCCGAGGCGATCGGCGCGCTGCAGGCGCGGCGCAAGCCGCTGCAGGACACGCCGACACCAGCCGGAAATCCGACCGCCGCGGCCGCGTTGCTGCGACTGGAATCACTGAACGGAGATGCCAGGCTGCGCGAGGTAGCCGAGGACACGCTTGAGGCGTTTGCGGGCATCGTGGAGCACTTCGGGCTCTATGCGGGCGCGTATGGACTGGCGCTCGAGCGGCTGCTGACGCCGCCGCAGCAGGTGGTGATCATCGGCGACGACGATGTGGCCGATGCACTCGAGGCGAGCGCGCGTGAGGGCTACATGGTGAACCGGGTGGTGCTGCGGGCGAGCGCGGAGGCGATCCGCTCGGTCGAGTTGCCGCCGCTGCTCGAGGCGACGATCAAGCAACTGCCGCAGTTGCAGGAACCGTCGAGCGTCGCGGTCGTTTGCCAGGGCACGCACTGCCTGCCGCCGGTGCGCACGGTCGAGGACCTGAAGGCTGCTCTGGCCGGCTAGCCGGCAGCCTGCTCGCCGGTGAAGGGGTTCACCTCGTTGGGCTTGTTGGTGGTGGGATCGTGGGGGGCCGGCTGACTGGGACGCTCGCGCTGCTCCGTGATGCCGCCGCCGCCCAGCACGCGGTAGGGGCTGCCGGGCAGCATGTTGTGCTGCTCGAGCGCCAGCCGCAGCCGCCGCTGCAACTCGCGCAATGCGTCGAACTGCTGCCGCGCCTTGGTCTTCACGCTGATGGGGTAGATCACCTCAGAGCCCTTGATCTGGTCGACGCCGAGCACCTTCGGGTCTTCGAGGAAGACGCTTTTGTACGCAGGCTCGTTGCGCACTTCGGTCGCGATGCGATTGAGCAGCGCGATGACCTTGTCCGGATCGGCTGTGAAGTCGACCGAGATATTGAGCGTGGTTGAGGAGAAGTCGCGGCTCTGGTTGGCGACATTGGTGATCTGGCTGTTTGGCACGAGGAAGAGTGTGCCGTCGAAGCCGCGGATTGTCGTCTTGCGCAATGACATCGACTCGACCGTACCGGTGACGCCGGCGATGGTGATCACGTCACCGACGTTGTATTGATCTTCGACCAGGACCAGCATGCCGTTGATCATGTCTTTGACGATGGTCTGCGCCGCGAGACCGATGGCGACACCGGCGACGCCCGCCGAGGCCAGCAGCGGCGTGGGATTGAAGTCGAAGATCTCTCGCAGAATGCTGGTGAGCGCAAAGAAGCCGATGATGCCGTAGCCGGTGGCGCGCAGCACGGAGGCCAGCGTGCGGATTTGTGCGGTGCGGGCGAGCCCGACATTGGGGTGGCGCTCTGCCGCGCGACGCATGCGGCCGGTGATCGTCTTCAACAGCCAGAAGGCCAGCCAGGCGAAGAGCAGGATGGCGATCAGGTGCTTGACGTCATTGACCAGGAAATCCTGGGCGCTGTTGACCCAGCCTTGCCAGGCGTTGTGCAGTGCGACGCGGAGCGGCGGGCGCGTGTTGGGCGGAGCGAGCAGGAAGAGGCCGGCTTGAGTCAGGCCGGCTCGGATACAAGTGTCGTAGGGCACGTTTCTATAATGAACGGATGCGCCGCCATTTGACCACGTTGCGCTCTGCCGCCTCCGGTTCTGCGCGATCCCGCTTCCGCCGTCTCCCAGTGGCTCTTGCCTCTGCCGCGATGCTTGTGCTGCTCTGGTCCGGCGGGTCTTATCGCGACTCTGTCCTGCACGCGCAGCAGCCGCCGGTGTCCACTCCACAGCAGACGGCCCGTCCGCCGCTGTTTGGCGGGCAGGAGGAGTCGAACGACCCCGCCGAGCGAAGCCAGCAGGAGAAGCTCGAAAAAGGGCGGCAGGAGGAGCGGCAGAAGCAGCTCGTGCGCGACACGGATCGGCTGTTCGAGCTGGCGCAGCAACTCAAGGATCAGGTTGCCAAGTCGAACAAGAACACGCTCTCGATCGACATTGTGAAGAAGGCTGCGGAGATCGAGAAGCTGGCAAAGAGCGTGAAGGAGCGGATGCGCGGCTAGTCTCAGGCGTGCTTGATGCAACGGACGAGCAGAAGTGTCTGATCGTCTTCCTGCTTGCCCCATGTCGAGACGGCCTGGAAAATGAGTCCGGCGATCTGGGGCAGAGGCGCTGAAGGCTGAGCCGAAACGCAACTCTCAACACCCGCGGATCCAAACTCGCGGTCGTCGCCATCGCACGCTTCAAGGATGCCGTCGGTGGCTACCAGCAGTAGGTCGCCGTGCGCGATCTGCGTCTCTCCATCTGAGAACTGCGCCCCTGGCAACAGCCCGAGCGGGAGCTGCTGGGTGCCGAGCGGGCGGAACGCTCCGGTCGCGCTCGCGTAGTGGAGCACCGGCGGGTGACCCGCGAGCGTGTGCCGCACCTGTCCCATGGGCCCGAGCTGCAGAGCGACAAGGGCCGCATACATGTGCGTCTCTTTGACGGCGGGCAGTACGCAATCGAGGCGTTGGAGTAACTGCGGAAGCCGATCCGGCGAGGAGGTAGGTTCGAGCAGCGCGGTGTGTGCCGCTGCCTTCAGCATGCCCATCAGAATGCCGGCCTGGAGCCCGTGGCCTGCGACATCGGCCACATACGCTACGTCGCCGTCGCGGGTGTGGATGACATCCACCAGGTCGCCACCGACGCGTTCGCTAGGCCGCGTGACGCCGTAGATCTCGTAGAGCGTGCCGTTCCGTTCGATGACAGGCACCAGTGTCTGCTGGATGCCATGCGCGAGCTCCAGTTCATTCTGCATGCGGATGGCGCTGGTCGCCTGGTTGCGAATGAAGGCAACAAAGAAGACGTAGGAGACGATCAGCAGTATCCAGATGCACTGCGCTGTCACAATCAGAGATGTCTTGGGACCTGGCACCCGCGAGAAGTCCGTAACAGACGCCCACCAGCTCACGCCGCTCGACCAGAGGATCTGCGCAGGCGCGACGACCCACACCCAGAACACACGGAAGCGGATGAGCACCCAGGGATAGAGCACGCAATAAGCGCCGTTAATCACTCCGAGGAGCACGGTGAGCAGCAGCGGGAGCCGGTGCGGCGTCATCAGGTTGAGATAGAAGCCGAAGGCGGAGAAGATGCAGAAGACGGCCAAATAGAGCTGCAGCAGACTGCGGCTTGGAAGGTTGCGGAGGGCCTGCCAACCTTTCGCCTGGCGGCGGTACCACGGGTCGGAACCGACGTCGGCGCGGCGCTTGCTCATGCGCCTCACAATAGCAAACGCGGCATGACGGTTGCGCCATGCCGCGTTTCTACTGCCTGTCTGGTCTAGAGAAAGAGCGGAGCGAGCACCAGCGTGACGGTGGCCAGCAGCTTGATTAGCACGTGCAGCGACGGGCCGGCGGTGTCTTTGAAGGGATCGCCGACTGTGTCACCAACGACGGCTGCCTTGTGCGCGTCGGAGCGCTTGCCGCCGTACTGACCCGTCTCGATGAACTTCTTTGCGTTGTCCCACGCGCCGCCACCGTTGTTCATCAGCATGGCGAGCAGGATGCCTGAGATGGTGCCGACCATCAGCAGCGCGGCGACACTCTCCGCACCGGTGAGGTTGACCTGTTGGCCGTTCAGCATCAGGCTCGTGTCGCCGCTGACCCGGAAGGTGTCGCTGAGGTGGCGGAAGATGAGGCCGACGGCGAGTGGCATCGAGACGGCGAGCGCGCCGGGCAGGATCATCTGGCGCAGCGCAGCGCCGGTGACGATGCGCACGCAACGGCCGTAGTCGGGCTTCGATGTGCCGGCCATGATGCCGGGGTTCTCCTGGAACTGCGCACGGACGTCCTTGATGATGTACTGCGCCGTGCGGCCGACGGCCTTGATGGCGAGTGAGGAGAACAGGTAGGTCAGCATGGCGCCGAGCAGCGCGCCGACGAAGACCGGAACGCTGGCCAGGTTCACGTTCGAGAACTGCCACCCTGCGGGGAGCACCTGACCTGCGTCCGCGAAGCGATGCGCGACGATGTCGTGCACGCTTTCGAGGTAGGCGGAAAAGAGCAGGAAGGCGGCGAGCGATGCCGAACCGATGGCGTAGCCCTTGGTCAGTGCCTTGGTGGTGTTGCCGGCGGCGTCGAGCTTGTCCGTCTTCTCGCGCACCGCGTCCGGCTGGTTGGACATCTCGATGATGCCGCCAGCGTTGTCGGTGATCGGCCCGAAGGTGTCCATCGCGAGGATGTAGGCCGACGCGGAGAGCATGCCCATGGTGGCGACCGCGGTGCCGTAGATGCCACGCGCGTAGTTGGAAATGTCTGCGTGATCGGCCAGGCCGCGCACGCCGAAGTAGTAGCTTAGCAGCAGCGCAAGGCTGATGACTACGACCGGCATGGCGGGCGTCTCCATGCCCACGGCGAGACCGCTGATGATGTTGGTCGCAGGCCCGGTGAGCGAGGCTTCGGCGATCGAGCGAACGGGACGGTAGCGCGTCTCGGTGTAGTACTCCGTGATGCGCACGAAGAGGAACGATGTGATGATGCCGACCACGCCGGACGCG
Source organism: Candidatus Dedyshia acidiphila (assembly GCF_051025295.1). NCBI lineage: Bacteria > Pseudomonadati > Acidobacteriota > Terriglobia > Terriglobales > Acidobacteriaceae > Candidatus Dedyshia > Candidatus Dedyshia acidiphila. The sequence goes on from NZ_JBMGJV010000025.1 coordinate 12,422, forward strand.
AGCAGCCACCAGCGACCCTGCAGCATGGTGTAGACCGCGGCGGAGAAGCCGAGCAGCGCGACGAAGCTGGTGACGTAATAGCCGCGGTTGAGCGCGTGCATCGGGTCTTCCTGCTCACCCGAGCGAACCACGGCGACGCCGATGATCGAGGCGATCAGGTTGACGGCCTGGATGATCAGCGGGAAGAGGATGCCCTTGATGCCGAAGACCGGGAACAGTGCGGCGCCGAGGATCATGGCGCCAACGTTTTCGGCAGCGGTGGATTCGAAGATGTCGGCACCGCGGCCGGCGCAGTCGCCAACGTTGTCACCAACCAGATCGGCGATGACTGCCGGGTTGCGGGGATCGTCTTCGGGGATGCCGGCCTCGACCTTGCCGACGAGGTCTGCGCCGACATCAGCGGCCTTGGTGTAGATACCACCGCCAAGCTGGGCGAAGAGCGCGACGAGCGAAGCGCCAAAGCCGAAGCCGACGAGCTCATACGGCGTGGTGCGCGGGTGCTGAAGTCCGCCGAACAGCAGAAAGAGAACGCCGATGCCGATCAGCGAGAGCGAGACGACGACCAATCCGGTGACAGCGCCGCCGCGCAGTGCGGTCTGCAGGGCACGGCCGAGGCTGGTGCGTGCGGCCGAGGCGGTGCGGATGTTCGCGCGGATAGAGACGAACATTCCAGTGAAGCCAGAAAGCCCGGAGCAGATGGCGCCGATCAGGAAGCTGATGACGACTTTATTTGCGAAGGGCGCCGTGAAGGGCGAGAGCCGGTATCCGATAAAGAGGACGATGCCAAGCACGAGGGCGATAACGGCGATCGAGCCATACTGGCGCGACATGAAGGCCTCGGCGCCTTCGCGGATCGCATTCGAGATCTCCTGCATCTGTGTTGTGCCGGAGTCTGCGGCAAGGACTGATCGGGAGAACAGAAGTGCAACCAGGAGGCCGAGGACGCCGACAGCGAGTGCGCCCCAAAGGTAGAGACTGCCATTGTCTCCAGTACTGCTGGCGGGGGATCCGGGCGAGGCAAGCTGAAGCCCAAGAACCCACAGGCCGACGTTCTGCATTTACGTTCTCCGAAAAAAGTACGATTGATATGGCCACGCGTCTGGGCAAGCCGCGAGCTGGCCAGGGGAACAGCGGGAGTAAAGAACGCTGATTAGAGCATGCGGGTAAAAGTGAGTCAAACCATCAATCGTCCTGCGCAGGGTCGCCGTTTTCATCCGTGGGACGCGCCGCTGTCATGGTGCATTCTGTAGCAGAGCACGCAGGCACAGGGACAGGATACAATCGCCAGTCGTTTTGAGCTCGGCAGGGCAGTCAGGGAGTGTGTATGGAGAGTGTGGCGACGGAGCGGCGGACGGGCAGCGAGGCGGGTCTGCGCGGACTGACGGGCGCGGAGTGGGTGGATGTGTACCGGCTCATGTACATGTCGCGCCGCATCGACGACCGCGAGATCCTGCTGAAGCGGCAGCAGAAGATATTTTTCCAGATCTCCGGCGCCGGCCATGAGGCGCTGCTGGCGGCTGCGGGTAAGGCCATGAAGTCCGGCTACGACTGGTTCTATCCCTACTATCGGGACCGCGCGTTGTGCCTGACGCTGGGCGTGACCGCGGAGGAGATGCTGCTGCAGGCCGTGGGCGCGGCTGCCGATCCGGCAAGCGGCGGACGGCAGATGCCGTCGCACTGGGGCAGTCAGCGGCTCAATATCGTTTCGCAGAGCTCTTCCGTGGCAACGCAGATGTTGCAGGCGGTAGGTTGCGCAGACGCAGCCGTCTACCTCGGCCAGCATCCGCAGGCAGCCGAACGGCCGGCCGAGGCTCCGGGTGAGCGCGACTACCGCGCGGTCCACAACGTCAGCTTCCACGCGGACGAGGTCGTTTACGCCTCGATCGGCGAGGGCTCGACCAGCCAGGGCGAGTTCTGGGAGGCCGTCAGCACCGCTTCCGTGCGTAAGCTTCCGATCATCTTCGTGGTCGAAGACAATGGCTACGCGATATCGACGCCAGTGGAGATCAATACACCGGGCGGCAACATCTCGCGGCTGGTCGCGAACTTTCCGGATTTCTACTTCGCGGAGGTCGACGGGACCGATCCGGTCGAATCGTACGAGGCGATGGTCCAGGCAGTCGCGCACTGCCGCGCACGCAAGGGACCGGCGTTCGTCCATGCGCATGTCACGCGTCCGTACTCGCACTCGTTGTCCGACGATGACAAGCTCTACCGGACGGTGACCGAGCGCGATGCCGAGAACCTGCGCGATCCGCTGCCCAAGCTGCAACTGCGGCTGCTGCGTGAGGGCGTGATCGATGCCGAGGGCATCACGCGGCTCGAGAAGTCAGTCGATGACGAGATTCAGGCAGCGACGGAACGTGCGCTGCGCGCGCCGTTTGCGACCAAGGACTCAATCCAGAACTATGTCTACTCGCCGGAGATCGATCCGACGTCGAGTGAGTTCGCGCGCGAGAGCATGGTCGCCGCCGACGGCGCCGAGCGCACGATGGCGGACCTGATCAACGTCTGTCTTAAGGACGAGATGAAGCGCGATCCGCGCATCGTTATGTTCGGTGAGGATGTGGCCGATTGCAGCCGCGAAGAGAACCTGAAGAGCGGCGCGGTGAAGGGCAAGGGCGGTGTCTTCAAGCTCACCGCCGGCCTGCAGTGCGAGTACGGCAGCGATCGCGTCTTCAACTCGCCGCTCGCGGAGGCGAACATCATCGGTCGCGCGGTCGGCATTGCTACGCGCGGACTGAAGCCGGTCGTGGAGATCCAGTTCTTTGACTACATATGGCCCGCGATGCACCAGCTTCGCAATGAGCTTGCGCCAATGCGCTGGCGATCGAACAATGCGTTCGCGTCGCCCGCAGTAGTGCGTGTCGCGATTGGTGGCTACCTGACCGGCGGCGCACTCTATCACTCACAGTGCGGCGAGGTGCTGTTCACCCACACGCCGGGCATGCGCGTCGTCTTTCCGTCGAACGCCGCAGACGCGAACGGATTGCTGCGCACGGCGATTCGCTGCGACGACCCGGTGATGTTCCTCGAGCACAAGCGTCTCTATCGCGAGACCTACGGACGTGCGCAGTATCCCGGGCCGGATTACATGATCCCGTTTGGCAAGGCCAAGACTGTGCGGCCGGGCAAGGACCTGACGCTGATCACGTATGGCGCTGTCGTACCGCGCTCCCTTCAGGCAGCGCAGCGCGCCAGCCGCGAGCTCGGCATCGAGACCGAGGTGATCGACCTGCGCACGCTGAGCCCGTACGACTGGGAGGCGATCGCCGAGAGCGTGCGCCGCACCAGCCGCGCCCTGGTGGCGCATGAAGACGTGCTGAGCTGGGGCTATGGCGCGGAGATCGCGGCGCGTATCGGGGATGAGCTGTTCCACGATCTGGATGCGCCGGTGAAACGCGTCGCAGCGACGGATACGTTTGTCGCGTACCAGCCGCAGCTTGAGGACGTGATCCTGCCGCAGCCGGACGACATCTACCGCGCAATCGAGGGCCTGGCGAAGTTCTAGTGCGCTGCCGGTGGCGGTGACGGCCCGAGTAGGGCCGCGAGTGCGGCCTGGGCGCTTGGGCTGTCGAGCGGGCCGCGCACCTCGTTGGTCGGCGGGACTGGGTTTTGCAGATACGCCGGAGAAGTCGCGCCTGGGGTCAGCAGGATCAGCTTGCGCACAGCGGTCGAGCGCAAGGCCTCTGACGGATCGAAGCGGTCGCGTTCGAGCAGCCGCACGGGCAGCACATGCGTCCAGCGGGGCGCTTCGAGCAGGCCGAGCGTGGGCGGCTGCGGATCGATCATGGCCAGTCGCTCGAGACGCGGGTGAGCGGGCACTAGGTTCGCCGCGACTGTCGCACCCAGGCCCTCGCCGATCACCACGACATCCTGCGGAGCCACGTGGCGGATGCCCTCCAGCCAGCGCAACGCAGCGCCGGCATCTTGGTTCCAGTGCTGCTCGGAGGGCTTCGCCCAGTCGCTGCTGCCGAAGCCGCGTGGGTCGAAGGCGAACAGATCCGCGCCCGTCGCATGCAGCGCGAGGATCTCCGGCAGGGCATCGCTGATCGAGCCGCGTGCGGCGTGCAGAAAGAGGACCACGCGCCGGCTGCCCTGTGCCGGACCGCCCGGCACCCACCAGCCATTGAGGCGCGGGTGACCGGTCTCGCCGGCGTCGAAGCGTACGTCCGTGTACGCGAGGCCGAGGGACCGCGGTGTGCGGGTGACCTCGCGCGAGGGATGAAAGATGAGTTGCCACTGACCTTGCCAGAAGAGCAGCCCGAGCGCGAAGTAAATAGCCGCGATGGCGCCAAGCACGATGACCGCGACGCCGCCAGCGAGAAAGCGGTGTGTCACGAGCGGCTGATCGGTATGGAGAGGCTGGGTCGGCCTGCGGGGTGCTGGTGTCGTCATGCGAGTCAGCCAGAGGCCAGTTCGTCGGCGGATTCGAGCGGCGTGCCGCAGCGGCGGCAGATCACAGCCGAGCAGTCGCCGCAGGTGAGCGGATCGTCGACTGGCCGGGCACAAGAGGGGCACCACAGCTCGGGCGGAGCGGGCGGCGTCTCAGGCTGTGCGGGCTGGGTCATCGCTCTCAGCGTAGCAGCGAGTCCAGGGCGCGACCAGCACAGCGCTTGCGTGTGGCGCATCAACGGAAGGTGACGCGAGTGCCGGTACACTGGAGCGTCGCCGCGGCCTGTCGTGCGGTGGAGGAGTGAACGTAGGGGATGGCACAGTAGGCATGGGGCAGTGGGTCAGGATCGGCAGCATCGGCGATATGCCGGCGGAGGGCGCCCTGCGCGAGGCACACGCGGGTAGCGTGGCGCTCTGCGTCGCACGGATTGGCGGAGCACTGGCAGCGGTGCAGAATGAGTGTCCGCATCGCGGTGCGCCGCTGGCCGAGGGCATGGTTGAGGATGGGCGTATTGTCTGTCCGTGGCATGGGTGGAGCTTCGATCCAGTGACCGGCGCGGAGCTGACCAACCCGCAATGCGTCACGGGTGCGTATGCTGTGCGGGTTGACGGCGACGATGTGTGGTGCGAGGTCTAGAGGACGATGACAGAGAAGAGCAATGCGGCAAAGCATGATCCGGCGCAGAATGCGCTGCGCATTCCGCCCGGCGCGGAGCGCGACCCGAAGGCGTTCGAGCTGGTGCGGGCGTGGGTGGCGGAAGGCGACCTGCACGTCAGCCTGCAGATGGGCGGCTGGGATGACCCGACGGCCTGGGGCGTGGTCCTGGCGGACCTGGTGCGGCACGTCGCACGGTTCTACGCAGAGCAGAAACGCTTGAACCCGGAGCAGACGATGGCGCGTGTGCGCGCCGCGATGGAATCCGAGCTGGATGAGGAAGAAGAGGAGTCGGAGGACGGCCCGGTGCAGTAGGGGCGGACGCTTTGATCGTCAGCCCAGCGCGCGGTCGCTGGGCTGACAGTCCGGAAGGTTCGAGCTGCTGGCTGCGCTAGACGGCCGCGACGGCGATCTTCGCGAACGATGCCGGGTCGAGCGAAGCGCCGCCCACGAGGGCGCCGTCGATGTCCGGCTGCGCGCAGAGTTCCTTTGCGTTCTCTGGCTTCACCGAGCCGCCGTAGAGGATGCGCATGTGCTGGCTCGCGGTGTGGCCCAGCAACTGGGCGACTTCGTGCCGGATGATGGCATGGGCCTCGGCGGCGATCTCGGGCGTTGCTGTCTTGCCGGTGCCGATGGCCCAGACCGGCTCGTAGGCGATGATGACGGGGCTGGCCTGCGTCGCGTCCAGGCCGCTGAGCGCACGGCTGGTCTGACGGCGCAGCACGGACTCGGTCTCGCCGTCTTCGCGCTGGTTGAGCAACTCGCCAACGCAGACGATCGGGGTCAGCTTGTAGCGCAGGGCGGCATGCAGCTTCTTGTTGACCGTCTCGTCCGTCTCGCCGAAGTACTGACGCCGTTCGGAGTGGCCGATTAACACATGCGTGGCGCCGGCACTGACCAGCATGGAGGCCGAGACCTCTCCCGTGTAGGCGCCCTCATCGGCGTACCAGATGTTCTGTCCGCCAACGTGGAGGCGCGAGCCCTGGGCCGCCGCAACCACTGCCGGGATACCGATGGCGGCCGGGAACACGGCCACCTCTGCACCTTCGGGAATTGAGGTCTTCAGGAAAGAGCGGACGAATTCAGTGGCCTCGAGGGGCGACTTGTACATCTTCCAGTTGGCAGCAAGCAGGGGCGTGCGCATGAGTCCTTTCAGTGACGGGAGTGACAGGGACGAGAGCCGCTAGTCGCGATGCGAGATAGCTTTGACCTGGGAGAGCACGCCGGGCTGGCGGCCAAGGGCGATAGACACCACCTTGGCTTGATTGCGGCGCGCCTTGCTCTGGCGCGGTTCCCAGTAATGCGTGGTGGTGTAGTTCTTCGTGTCCGGAAAGGTGCGATCAACGCTCGTGCCCAGGCCGACGCCGGCCAGCAGCCCGCACAGGCCAGAGACGATCAGCACGATGCTCTGTACGAGCCCGGAGCTGACCGAGTGGTGCAGGTGTCCGTGCTGGATCCAGCGCAGCAGGTGCTGCTCTGCCGAGATGCTGATGCCACCGCAGACGACGAAGCCCAACGGGGCGAGGATCAGCCGGTAGCGCCACGGCTGAAGAGAACGGACAAAGGTCCCCGCAAACCCGGCGATCACAAACGCGACGACACCGCTGAACAGGATGGAAGCGTTCAGCAAAAAAATGGAAGGCACGGCATTACCCTCTGCATATCCCCGGGTGCCGAGGACAGTAGCAGCTTAAGTCTTCTTCTGCAATGCAGCAACACCCGGAAGCGTTTTCCCTTCCAGGAACTCAAGCGAAGCGCCTCCACCTGTGGATATATGGGTGATGCGATCGGCCACGCCAGCCTGCTTGATGGCTGAGACCGAGTCGCCGCCGCCCACGATGGTGACCGCATCCTGATTGCCGGCCACCAACTCCGCGATGGCCATGGTGCCGTGCGCGAAGCTCGGCATCTCGAAGACCCCCATCGGGCCGTTCCAGACGATCGTGCCTGCCTCAGTGATCTCCTTGGCGAACAGGTCGACGGTGGCGGGTCCGATGTCGAGCGCCATCCAGTCGGCCGGGAAGGGCTCATCATTGCCCACGGTTTTCGTGCGTGCGTCGGGTGCGAACTTGTTCGCGAGCACGTGATCGACTGGCAGATGGAAGCGCACGCCGCGGTCTCTCGCCTTTTCAAGCGCCTGCCGCGCCACGTCGAGCTTGTCGTTCTCGACCAGGGACTTGCCGACTTCGAGGCCCTGAGCCTTGAGAAACGTGTAAGCCATGCCGCCGCCGATCAGGATGGCGTCGACCTTGCCGAGCAGGTTGTCGATGACCTGAATCTTGTCGGAGACCTTGGCACCACCGAGGATGGCGACGAAGGGCTTGGCTGGCTCCGTGAGCGCCTTGCCCATGTAGTTGAGCTCCTTCTCCATGAGCAGCCCGGCCACCGCCTGCTTGACGAAGAGGGTGACGCCCTCGGTGGAGGCGTGGGCGCGATGCGCGGAGCCGAATGCGTCGTTGACGTAGATCTGGCAGAGGCTGGCGAGCTGCTTCGCGAAGGCGGGATCGTTTGCCTCTTCGCCTGGGTAGAACCGCAGGTTCTCGAGCAGCAGGACTTTGCCGTCCTCGAGCTTGCCGGCGAGCTCATGCGCGAGCTCGCCAACGCAATCGGGGGCGAAGGCGACGTTGACCTGCTCGCCGATCGAGTGGTCGAGCATGACGCGCAGCCGGTCGACGATAGGACGCAGGCTGTACTTCGGGTTCGGCTTGCCTTTGGGGCGCCCGAGATGGGAGCAGAGGATCACCTTCGCGCGGTGCCGGATGGCGAACTCGATGGTCGGCAGCGTCTCGCGGATGCGCGTGTCGTCGAGCACCTCCGTCCCGTCCTCGGACAGGGGAACGTTGAAGTCGACGCGGATGAGCACATGCTGATGCTGAAGCTGATTGGTGCCGTTGACGAGCGAGCGAATCGAGGGAATCTGCATGGGAGTGTCAGCGTTCTCCGGGGCGTGCTGGTGCGGTCGCCTCTGGTTCGGGGTTGAGGATAGCATCGGCTTCGATCTCGATGCGCCACGCCGGGTTGAGCAGCGCAGCGACGACCACCATGGTGGCGGCGGGAGGAGTTTCGCCGAGCAACTCGGCGTGCACGCGGCCGACGGCCTGCCAGTCTTCGGCGCGGGTCAGGTACATGCGGGTGCGTACGACATCGCGCAGTGTGGCGCCTGCCTGCACGAGTGATTGCTCGATCAACGCGAACACGCGGCGAGTCTGGTCTTCGACCGACGCGTCGTCTGCACCGACCGGGCCAGTGCCCGACACGTGAACGGTGCGATCCACACGCACAGCGCGCGAGAAACCGATGAGCGGTTCGAAGGGAGAGCCGGAGGAGATGTTCTGTCGCATGGCGGAGAGGAAGGCGTCACCGCGCCAGAAAAAGCGATGGAAGGGAACAGCAGCGCAGGAGCGATGGTGCTGCCCCTGCGCATTGGAGTGATGCGCTACAGGCCCTTGCTATCCAGGAACAGGATCAGATCACGAACGCGGTTCGAGTAGCCCCACTCGTTGTCGTACCAGGAGATGACCTTGACCATGTTGCCGATCACCTTGGTGAGCGGCGCATCAATGATCGAGGAGAGGGGATTGCCCTTGAAGTCGGCCGAGACGAGCTCACCCTCTTCGACGCCGAGGATGCCCTTGAGCGGACCAGCCGCGTGCTTCCTGAGCGCATCGTTCACGCTCTGCACGGTGACCGGTTTTTCTACCGTAACCGTGAGATCGACGACCGAGACCACCGGCGTGGGCACGCGCAGCGAGAAACCGTCGAGCTTGCCCTTGAGCTGCGGCAGCACGAGGTGCAGCGCCTTCGCAGCGCCGGTCGATGTCGGGATGATCGACAGAGCGGCAGCGCGGGCGCGGCGCAGGTCCTTGTGCGGGAAGTCCAGCGTCACCTGGTCATTGGTGTAGCTGTGAATGGTGTTCATCAGGCCCTGAATGATGCCGAACTCTTCGTCCAGCACCTTGGCGAGCGGGGCCAGGCAGTTCGTGGTGCAGGAGGCGTTCGAGATGACGTTGTGCGCCTTGGGGTCGTACTTCGACTCGTTCACACCGAGCACGACGGTCAGGTCGTCATTCGTGGCCGGAGCCGAGATGATGACCTTCTTGACGGTGCCCTGCAGGTGCGCTTTCGCCTTGGTCGCATCCGTGAAGTGACCGGTGGATTCGACCACGACCTGCGCGCCGACGGAGGACCAGTCGAGCTTGGCGGGATCGCGCTCGGCGAAGACCTTGACCTTTTTGCCGTCGACCGAGATGAAGTCCTCGCCAGCGGTGATGTCGTGGTGCAGATTGCCCAGGATCGAGTCGTACTTGAGCAGGTGAGCCAGCGTGGCCGGCGAGGTCAGATCGTTGACCGCGACGAACTCAAGATTCGGATTGCCGAGCGAAGCGCGAAACACATTGCGCCCAATGCGGCCGAAGCCGTTGATGCCTACCTTCACAGCCATCTAAAAAGGATCTCCTCAGGAGGGTTCGGCGAAGTCCCGCGCACGTCCGACGAACGAGCAGCAGTGCGGGCCCAACTTCGCAGTGATTCCACTCACGATGCTAGCACTCAGTCGTCTGTTCGAACGGTGAGCGCGTGCGATACGCATCTTAAGAAAGAGAAGTAGAGAAGTGCCGGCCTGTGCGCCGCGTCTGAATTGCACAGCATTTGCGACAGCAGGCTGACCTGTGTACGATCCTGCTAGGCGCGGGACGATGCGCCCGCACCACTCTGCGAGACCCGATGAGACGACGTTCCAGACGCGCTCCAAACCTCTCTGAGCAGACCGGAAAGATCGGGCAGGAGCTGCCCAGCAATCAACCCGCGCCGCTGCAGCCGAACTATGCCGGCGGAGAGTACGATGCCGGCGCGCGACACCTCCGGTGGTGGGCAGCGACCTCGACAGCACATCGCGTGCAAGCGATGCATCAGCGGACGGCGCCACCCGGCCGGCACCGCGGAGCGAGCGGAGAACTCCCGCTGCCAAAGCACCTGCCCCTCCACCTGCACCCGCACCGGGATCGACGGCTCCGCCAACACTAGCCGCCCGACCGGCAGCTCCGCCGGCGCCTGAGCCTGCTGACACCCAGCCGGAAGGCAAGCTCGTCGTGGAGACGCAGCCCGAGTCGCCCTCGGCTGTGCCGCCCGAGCCGACCAGTGCGGCGCGCCCGTCGCGCGGCTTCGTCGTGCTGACGATCGGACTGCCCGGCTCCGGCAAGACGACGTGGTTTAAGCGTCGTGGCGTGACGCCGCTGTCGAGCGATCTGCTGCGCACGATTCTCTTCGATGACATCACGGAGCAGCGCTACCAGGGGCTGGTCTTCTCGACGTTGCGATCACTGCTGCGCGCGCGACTGATCGCCAAGATGCCGTGGAACTACGTCGATGCCACAAACCTGTCGCCCCACGAGCGGCGGCAGTGGATCAAGATGGCCAAGAGCTTCGGTTATGACGTGCAGGCGGTGTTCTTCGATGTGCCGTTTGCCGTCTGCATGGAGCGCAATCGCCGACGCGAGCGCACGGTGAGCGACGAGACGATGCAGAAGATGGCCGAGCGCCTGCGTCCGCCGAGCTTCAAGGAAGGCTTCTCGAAGATCACGGCGGTCCGAGTGAAGGGCCAGCCTGCGACGCCCGAGAGTGCGATGAGTGCACCCGTTCCGCTAGACACGCTTGGCGATGACGATGCATTCGGTGACGAGGGTGATCGCGACGATCTCAATCCCGATCTTGGGCCAGCACTGGACAGCGAGACAGGTGAGGGAAGCGAGTCCGTTTAGCACAGCGCGTAGAGCATGACTGAGCGAGGCCGGGAACATACCCGGCCTTCGCTGTTGTGGAGGAGCGGTGAGCGAGACGCCGGCAATCGACTTCCGCGATGTCTCCTACCGGCTGCCGGACGGGCGTGCGCTGCTTGAGAATGTCACTCTTTCGGTAGCGAATGGAACGACGGTGGCGCTGCTTGGCCGTAGCGGCTCGGGCAAGACGACGCTTCTGCGCGCGGTCAATCGCATGCATGCGATCACGGGCGGCGAGATCCTGGTGCGCGGCCGGTCGGTTGCCGAGCAGGATGTGATCGCGCTGCGCCGCTCTATCGGCTACGTAGTGCAGGAGACGGGCCTGTTTCCCCACTTCACGATTGAGCGCAATATCGGGCTGCTCTTGGAGCTTGAGGGGCGGTCTCGGGACGAGATTCGCAGCCGTGCTCACACCCTGCTCGAGATGGTGGGGCTCGACCCGGAGCAGTTTGCGTCGCGCATGCCGCATCAGCTGTCCGGCGGGCAACGCCAGCGTATTGGGCTGGCGCGCGCGCTGGCTGCGGGACAAGACATCCTGCTGATGGATGAGCCGTTCGGCGCGCTGGACCCGCTGACCCGCGCGGAGATGCAGGATGTGTTGCGCCTGCTGACGCTGAAGGTGCAGGCGAGCGGGCAGCGCACGACTGTGCTGCTGGTGACGCATGATCTGGATGAGGCGCTTTACCTGGCGGAGCGGCTGGTGCTGGTCGATGAGGGGCGCATCGCCGCCGACCTGCCGGCGGAGCAGTTCCTGGATGCGCCCGTACCGGCAGTAGAGGCATATGTGAAAGCCGTGCACCGCGGCCGGGAGATGCACCAGTGAGCGGCTTTCTGGCGGAGCACCGCGGCGAAATCGTTACGCTCACGATCGAGCACCTGTGGCTGACTGGGTCGGCCATGCTGTTCGCGACTGTGCTGTCGGTGCCGCTTGGCATTCTGCTAGCTCGTCGGCCGGTGCTGGCGCGGCCCATACTGGGGCTCGTGAACACACTGCAGACAATCCCGAGTCTTGCGATGTTCGGGTTCCTGCTGCCTCTGCCGTTTATCGGTGAGCGCGCGGCCCGCATTGCGATCGTAGCGCTGATTGCTTACGCGCTGTTGCCGATCGTGCGCAACACCTATACCGGCATTACCGGCGTGGACGCGACGGTGCTCGATGTTGCGCATGCGCTCGGGCTGACGGCGGCGCAGCGTTTGCGATTGGTGGAGCTGCCGCTGGCGATGCCGTACATCTTGGCGGGATTGCGCACAGCCACGGTGACGTGTGTGGGCATCGCGACGATTGCTGCTGCTGTGGGGGCGGGCGGGCTTGGCGAATTCATCTTCCGTGGCGTGGCCTCGGTGGACAACCGACTGGTGCTGGCGGGCGCGATTCCGGCAGCTTTGCTCGCGCTCGGTGCCGACAGCCTGCTTGGATTGCTGGAGTGGCGGCTGCGCGTGCCGGGTGCAGGGCGGCGGTGAAGCGAGCACTCTTAAGTCTCGCCACAGCGGCGCTGCTGCTGGCCGGGTGTGGGCCGCCCCGGCCGGATCACCCGGTGATCGGCGCGAAGAACTTTACAGAGCAGGTGGTGCTGGGCGAGCTGCTGGCGCAACATATCGAGGCGCGCACTGGGCTGAAGGTAGACCGCCGGTTCTACCTTGCTGGCAGTTACATTTGCCAGCAGGCGCTGGTGGCGGGTCGCATTGACGGCTATGTCGAGTACACGGGCACTGCGCTGACCGCCATTTTGAAGCAGCCGGTGGACAAGGATCGCGACCGAGTGCTGGCCACGGTGCAGCGACTCTACCGCGAGCGGTACAACGTGGACGCCGGGCCAACGCTCGGCTTTGAGAACACGTTCGCGATGATCGTGCGGCACGAGGATGCGGCGCGCTTGCCGGCTCCAGACCTGAGCCACGCTACGCAAGCGGCACCCGGATGGCGGCTGGGCGTGGGCTACGAGTTCGAAGAGCGGCCGGATGGACTGCATGGACTGGAGGCGACGTATGGCCTGCACTTCGCGGGCGAGCCGCGCACCATGGATCTGGGGCTGCTCTATCGCGCCATCGGTCAGCGGCAGGTTGACATCATCGCTGGAAACTCGACCGATGGGCCAATCAATGCGCTGCACCTTGCCGTGCTGCGCGACGACCGCCACTACTTTCCGCCTTATGACGCAGTGCCGTTGTTTCGGGAAGAGTCGTATCGGCGGTGGCCGCAGTTGCGTGGTGCCGTTGCTGAGTTGAGCGGCAAGATCAGCGCGGAGGAGATGCGCGGCATGAACGAAGCGGTCGATGGCGAGCATCGCGACCCGGTGGTGGTCGTCCGCGAGTTTCGCGAACGGAAAGGGCTGTAGCGGTGAGTGAAACGACAAAGGTGGAGCCGTGGCTGCGGGGTACGCTGTGCGATGTGCCCGCCGTGCCACGCGCTGTGCTGCATGCGCTGGAGCTGGCGCGCGAAGATGCGGAGCGCTGGGTCAGCGGGTTCAGTGTGGAGCAGATGAGTGCTCGTCCCTTCGGGCTGCCGTCAGTTGGCTTCCAGCTTCGCCATATCGCCGGGAGCCTCGACCGGCTCCTCACTTACGCGGAAGGCCTTGCGCTGGATCAGGTGCAGCTTGCGGCACTGGCGGGCGAGGATGCCCCGGTGACGGATGCAGGTGAGCTATTGGCTGGCTTTGCGGCGGCACTCGCAAGTGCAGCGGATCGCGTTCGTGCGTTCGCGGGTCGCGATCTGGAGGAGCAACGTTTTGTTGGGCGGGGCCGTCTGCCGACCACATTAGGCGGGCTGCTGGTCCACTGCGCGGATCACACGCAGCGGCACGCGGGGCAGTTGGTCACAACGGCGAAGCTGGTGGCGACTACTTGGCCGGCACTGCCGTAAGTAGGTGGCCCATCTGGGCGTGCTTGGTTTCGAGATAGCGCTCCGCCTGCGGTGACGCGGCGGGCACTTCGGCCGAGATGCGCTCGACCACGCGGATGCCGTGCTCTTCCAGCGCGGCGATCTTCTCCGGATTGTTCGTCATCAGTCGAACTTCCGAGACACCCAGAAGTTTGAGCGCCTGGGCCGGCACTTCGAACACCCGGCAGTCCGCCTTGTAACCGAGCTCCAAATTTGCCTGGATGGTGTCGAGCCCCTGGTCCTGCAGTTCGTACGCACGCAGCTTGGCCATCAGACCGATGCCGCGGCCTTCCTGCTGCTCATAGATCAGGATGCCCGCGCCTTCATCGGCAATGCGCTGCATAGCCTGCTCGAACTGCTGGCGGCAATCACAGCGAAGCGAGCCGAAGACATCGCCGGTGAGGCATTGGGAGTGAATGCGAACGACCGGAGGCGTGGCATGAACATCACCGAGCACGAGCGCCACACAACCTTCGACGCGGCGTGATGCCGGCGGATCGCCGGGGCGGCACGGCTCAGGCTGCAGGATGATGCCCTCGAATCCGTGGATCCGGAAATGTCCCCAGCGGGAAGGGAAGTCCGCCTCCGCTACCTTGCTCACTGTGACCGAGGACATGCGACGATTATAGTCAGGTGCGCTGGCCCCGCCGGTTGGGCCCATGGACACGTCGCTCATGTTCGAGCCAAAGCTCGTCCTCATTTCGCTGCTGATCAAGCTAGGCGTCGCCGCTGCGGTATCGAGTGCGCTCGCGCGATCGCGTGCGTTCAAACGACTGCTCTTCTCGGAAGATCGGACAACGAACCAGACGCTCGGGCTGCTCGCGTGGATTTGTATCCCGCTCACGCTCGGCGTGTGGGCACGAGTGACCGTGCCGAACTTTCTGGCGGCGGACAATGCGTTTGAGACCACGATCATTCTTGGCGTGCTGCTGGGGCCGTGGTGGGCGGGGCTCGGTGCGGTGATTCTGTCGGTGCCAGCGATGCTGCACGCGGAGTATCTGACTCTGCCGTTCTACGCCGCCGTTGCGCTGATTTGCGGGATCTACGGACGCCTGGTGGATGCGGAGGACGTTTGGTCGTTTTCGCCGTTTATCGACCTCAGCCTCTACCGATGGGTGCGGCGCAACCTGGCGCGTCCGCGGCTCGATCGGCAAATCCTGCTGCTCTTTCTGATTGTTGGCATGCAGATGGTGCGCTTGGAGATTGGTCATCTCTACCCGCACATGCTGTTTGTGCTGAACACGCGGAGCTGGGTGGTGCGGCTCGCGATCTATGCGTGCCCTGCGGTGGTGGTCGGCATCCCGCTGAAGATCTGGAATGCAATCCAGATTGAGCAGAAGCTCGAGGAGCAGAAGCGGCTGGTGCTCGAGGCGCGTCTCGATGCGCTGCAGAGGCAGATCAACCCGCACTTTCTGTTCAACACGCTGAACTCGATCGGCTCCCTGGTGCGCTTCGAGCCGGAGCAGGCGCGCGAGATGATCGTGCGGCTGGGGAACATTCTGCGGGCGCTCTTGCGCGATCACGACACGTTTGTGCCCCTGCGCGAAGAGCTGGCCTTCACGGACGACTACCTGGGCATCGAAGTGGCGCGCTTCGGCGAGGAGAAGCTTCGCGTGGAGAGGCAGATTGATGCGGCCACGCTCGAGTTGATGGTGCCGAGCATGGTGCTGCAGCCGTTGATTGAGAACAGCATCAAGCACGGGCTGGAACCGCGGCTCGAAGGCGGCACGGTGACGCTGCGCAGCCGGTTGCGGGCGCGGCGGCTGATCATCGAGGTTGAGGACGACGGCGTCGGCATCATGCCGGCACGCGCCGCCGCGACCGGTTCTGTTGCGGTGCGCCAGTCCGGCAACGGTATCGGGATGAAGAATGTGCGCGAGCGGCTGGAAGTGCTCTATGGCGGGGAGGCGCGCTTCGAGGTGGAGAGCCGGCCGGGCCGGGGGACGCGCGTCACGCTCGAAGTCCCGATGATCGACGAGCTCGAAGAGGAGCCGACTCCCGCGCGGCCGCCGAGTGCTGCAGCAGAGCCGCTGGTGCGAGCAGCCCGCGAACTTTCCTGAGGGCTCGCTAGCGCGCCGGCTGCGCCAGCACCTGCTCGTAGTACTTCTCGTAGAGCGGGATGATGCGTGAGGCGCAGAAGCGATCCTGAGCAGTCTGTCGCGCGGCGGCGCGCATGGTCTCGAGCCGGTCCGGATGCGTCAGCAGATCGACCGCGGCCTGGGCCATGCCATCCACATCGCCGACCGGGAAGAGACCACCGGTCACGCCGTCTTCGATCAGTTCGGGCACGCCACCTACGCGTGTCGCGATCGCGGGCACACGGCAGGCCATCGCTTCGAGCGCGGCGAGGCCGAACGATTCGAGTTCGCTCGGCATGAGCATCAGGTCGGCCAATGGCAGCAGTTCGGTAACGCTCTCCTGCTTGCCGAGGAAGTGCACGCGGTCGCGGATGCCCAGCCGGGACGCAAGCATCTCGGCCTGTGAGCGATCGGGTCCATCGCCGACCATCAGCAGATGCGCCGGCACCTGAGGCGACACGCGCGCGAAGATCTCGACGCAATCGAGCACGCGCTTGACCGGGCGGAAGTTCGACAGGTGGATCAGCAGCTTCTCTCCAGGTTTGGCCCATGTGGCGCGCGCTGCCTGCCGTTTGTCTTCGTCCATCGGCATGTACACATCGCAGTTCACGAAGTTGGGGATGCTTTCAATCGGGCGCGTGATGGAGAAGTCTGTCAGCGTCTTGTCACGCAGGTAGCTGGAGATTGCAGTGACGCCATCGCTCTGCTCGATGCCGAAGCGGGTGATCGGCAGATACGAGCGATCCATGCCGACCAGCGTGACGTCCGTGCCGTGCAGGGTGGTGATGAACGGCAGCCGGCGTCCGTCGACGGCGCACATTTGCCGCGCGAGCAACGCGCTGATCGCGTGCGGGATCGCGTAGTGAACGTGCAGCAGGTCGAGCTCGTAGTACGACGCGACCTCTGACATGCGTGTCGAGAGCGCGAGCGAGTAAGGCGCGAACTCGAACAGCGGATAGTTCGAGACGGGCACTTCATGGTAGAGAATGTCGCGCTCGCGTCCGCCCAGCCGAAAGGGCTGTGAGTACGTGATGAAGTGGACCTGGTGTCCGCGTGCAGCGAGCTCAATGCCGAGCTCGGTCGCGACTACGCCACTGCCGCCGTAGGTCGGATAACAGGTGATGCCGATCTTCATGGTGTGCCCCTGGAATGGCGGAGTGGTGGCGCAGTGTCGCTGATTGGACGCGGGATGCTGCAGTTCTGATTCAGCCGGTGAACTCGGCGTAATGGATAAGCTCGATCAGGGGGAGGTTGGTGGGTGGATGCTCGAGCGCCTGGAGCAGTGCCGTGCGCTCGATCTCGCGCGTTTCGATCAGTCGCGTTCCGGCGGTCTCAAGCTCCGCGTCGACATAGCCGGGATGGCACACCAGCTCCCAGGTGCCCGGCGGCATGGCGCTCAACAGGCGCAGCACATAGTCAGCACTGAAGGTGCCCGTTGCCAGCACGCCGAGCGCGCCGTCGGGCGTGCGCAGGCCGGCGGCCTTGACCGCGCGCAGAAACTGCATGCGGAAGAGTCGGAGCGTGCGCACCTGCAGCCACCGCGTGCGCGGGGCTTCGCCGGTGGCGCGGATGGACCAGTCCGGTTCGAAAGGATTGCGGATGCCGCGGACGCCGCAGGCTTTTGCTGCCCGCAGCAGCGGCGAGAGCACGCGGGGGAACATATGCGTGTGCTTGTGTGTGTCCACGTGCGAGACCGTGATGCCGGCGGACTGCACGCGCTCGATCTGCGCGATCGCCTCGCGCTCGATCTCAGCAAGGTGGATGCGGCCGCCGAACAGGTCGACCATGAAGCTGCTCAGTTGGGGCCGGAAGCGCCCGCCGGGAGCGAGGGTTGGCAACTCGGACGGGTGCAGGACCGGGGCACCATCGACCAGCACCACATGACATCCGACGCCGAGTGACGGCTGCGTGAAGGCCCGATGCACGGCGTCGCGGAATGCCGGTCCGTTGGCCATCAGCGTTGCCGAGGGCAATACATCAGCCGCATTCAGTTCCACGATGGCGCGGTTCACGCCCTCGGTGAGTCCGAAGTCGTCGGCATTGATGATCAGGCACCGCGAAGCTGAAGGATTGTGCACAGCCCGAGTCTAAGCAATTCAGGCTGAGGCTGTCCGTTTCCCGAGGAGATTGAGCTCGGGTGCCGACCGATGGTCTAAAATCGTGACTGCCTCACCCGCCGCTCTGCTGGATCCAAGAGTGCTGCGCCGGACCGGGGGCGGATAGCTCAGTTGGTTAGAGCGCCTGCCTTACAAGCAGGATGTCGGGGGTTCGAGTCCCTCTCTGCCCACCAAACTCTTTCGAAAAACCTCGAAATAGCGCTGTAACCCAATGTTCAGACGGTTTGCCTGGAACTTCAGAAAACGCAGGAAACGCATACAGCGCACCCAACTCAGTGTCTGGAAGCCTTTTTTCGTACAATCCAGACCCCATCGTACAACGAGCGGCCACCCAGCCTAGTACAGCTCTAATGACGGTCACACTCCTGGTCAACGGCGTCCCTACCCAGGTCACGGGTCGCATCTACTCATCCCCAGGGGCTCGTGATCCGCCTCTCCCGGAGGACGGCATGAGACGGCTGACCGTGGTTGAATCCACCATCCTGCCGCTGATCCACCTGCAAACCCTGATCGATGACAACGCGCCCGATGCACAGGATGCTCAGGCTGCCCTCGAAGAAGCCACCGCGATCCTGGTCGAGCAGGGCATGTTGGATGTCCTCATCACCATCGCGGCTCGCCAGATGACCGAATAGTCCAGACGCACGAATGGCCCCAGGGATGATCTCCCTGGGGCCATTCGTCGTTGCGCAACTACAGTGTGCCCTGGACCGTCTCTCTAGCATGGACCGCTCCCCAACCGATGTCGCCAACGAAGCTGTGCGGATGCTTGAGGAACTGGCTGCTTTGGCCGAACACGGTGACGTTGTCGGAAGCGCGATCGCTGACGATGTTCTCGGCGATGTGGCGATCCGGCTATGGGAATCCGGACTGCTCGACCGGTTCATCCGCAGGGCGAGTGCGTTGTACTGGCCATCAGCCAGGATCAGCGACCCCTCCGATACCGACCACGCCGGAAGATGAAATCGAGGACCTCGCCGATCGCGCGGACGATCCATGGCAACCGTGCATGCTCGGCTCTCATGATCGCTTCAAGGGTGATACGGTCAGCTTCGCGCTTACGTGCGTACCGCTGGCGTCGCATCCTCTGCTCGGCCTCTTTCGCCGTGCCCTTGATTGAGCGGTCATCCCCAAACTTCGAGCGCTTGTAGACGCAACCGTCCCAGTTACCTATTCCTTTGGACATGAGCCCGATTCTGTCGCAGAGTTCACTTGGTACGAATCCCTCGCAGGTCGTATCGAGGTGAGTCGAGTCTGATCGAGGCCCCTGAAGGCATCCAGAGGCCCCATGCTCAGTGTGAAACGGCTCGCAGCAACGAATGCATGTCGAATGCGAGGTTAAAGGTTACGTGAAGGTTTATCACCAGCGAGATCACGAGCGAGATCGTGATCAGGAAGGTGATCGTAATGACTTTTCGCTGTTGGTTTAACGCGGCCATGGATCGATCTTGCCCGCCCACCAGATCGTCCGCTATCCGGGTTTCCCGCAATTTTCGGGATTCTTTTCACAGCTTCGACCAGTCCACCTTGAGCAGGTTGCGGCGGAGCGGCGCGAGCGTCACTCTGCTCGTGCCCTGTCCCCACTTGCGCCTCGTGTCCTCGAAGTCTGCGATCTGCTCGTCCGTCGCTCCGAGGTACCTGAGCATCCGTACCATCGTCTCGTCGGAAGGGACGTGCAGCCAGGGACCGAGCACCGTCTTGCAATCGACGTGCAGCGCATGGCAGGCGATGCCGTTCCGGGGAACAAAGCTGATCATGATCTCGTAACTGCTGCGGATCACATCGATCGGCATGCGTCGAAGATTGCCGAGAGGGTTCCTGTCTCCACAGAGGCTGCACGTCGCACCACCATGCTCCAGCACATGATGATTTGGTCCCGTCCGACCGCCGCAGCGCCAGCAGACCAGGATGTGCACGAGCCGGTTCTCTCGTTTGTGCTTGAGCATGGGGGCAGCGTAGCGGGACCTGGGCTGTGGATGGCGAAGAGACGGCGAAAACACGGTTGGTGCTCTGAAGGGTCATAAACGAAGAAACAGCCTCACAAATTGTGGGCTCATTCATAATGAGCCCTACATGTTGTGGGTTTCTCATTGACTCAGGGCCGGAAAACGCTCATCCTTTGTTCGAAAGGAGGCAAAAGCATGGCGGATATATTCGTAGAGCGACGGGACGAGGGTGACTACGCAGTGCGGCGTCCGGGTTCCGAGCGGGCTAGCGATGTTCTCCCGACCCAGTCGGAGGCTATCGAGAGGGCGCGCGATCTAAACCCTGATGGTCCTGTTCTGGTTGAGCGGGTTCGCAACACAACAGTTGGCCACCCAGACAAATGGCGTAAGCCGTAGCCCGACAATCAACCAAAAGTGAAGGCCCGAGTCGAATCGACTCGGGCCTTCACTTTTTGCCGGGTGGAGGAGTGTGCTTCTGATCTGAGGGAGCTGGTCTCGCTGGTGGAGGCGGAGGCGGTAGCTTGATCGGCGGCCAGCTACTCCTGTTGTCGTCGTTCGCAATTCCTTTAGGCATCCCGAATCGTGACCTCAGCGCTTACGATACGCCATGCGATGCGTAAACGTGAGCGGCCCACTTCTCCACGCGGCGCTTCTCGTAGGGTACCGAGGTGGTACCTGCGACTGATGCTTCGAGGTCGCGACGCATCAGCTCCTGATACTTCTCATCTGCGTCAGAGGCGTCAGGTGATCCTCTCAGGTCATCGAAGCCGAACGCGATGTTGCTCCAGGTTTCGTGTAGCTTGGAGGCGGCCTTGACCCGTCCGTCCAGGTCCACCGCGACCGAGTATGCCGTGATCGCTGCTGTGACGAGTGACAGGATGATAGGAACGAGCGCGGGTAGCTTAGCGGTGATCGTCGCCGCAGCGCCCGATGAGAGCAGGAAGGTCAGGAACGTGAACGCCCGCTTCAATGTCGCACAGCGATCGGTCATCTCTGCAAAGTAGAAGGCGCGTACCTCAGCGCCGAGCATGTGATCCCAGGTTCGTTTGTACTGCGAATCATTGAGCATATTCGTCACCTACAGAGTACGCGCAAGTCGGTATCCGCTCATCCCGTCGCTAAACTTACGGTCGTGACCAATCGCGCGTTTTGGGTGACCAGTGCGGCCCTCTTCTCAGCCGGAACTTTAGCTGGGTATCATCTCTCATCGATCCCAGGACTCCACACCTACAAGCTGCTTAACCTCGCGGGACTCGTCTACACATTCCTGGGCTTGCTGGTCGTGTCGGATCAGTTTTCGTCGAACACTTGGAAGGAGCGCTGGGTCACTAAATTTGCACCCTCCATGCCTTGGGTTCACACCTTCTGCCCGACGGGGGCCTACTTCGGAGGCGTTATCGGTCAAGTAACGCATAGGCCCTCATCAGACACGGTCTCCAGCGTCTCGCTAATGTTTCTTGCCTACTCGGCATTCGCTCTCTACCTCTTCGACCTGTTGGTGATGAACTCTAGTCCATTGATGCACAAACGACCCATCGAAGACCGATGGAGGTGGCTCGGCTTCTTTCTGATCATGAGTGGTATTGGTTGTCAGTTGTGGGCAGCTCTATTGGACCTGCGATAACCGTGGCGTGCCGCAGGTAACGTGAGGATGGCCACGTCATTTGTTTAGCGCCTTCTCTTCAACAGCCCGCATACGATCGAGCAAATTGACAGTGAGCTGTTCGACCTCCTTGCGTGGCACAACCTGTGACTCCAGACGATCCACGCTGACACGCATCGCCTCGACGCTCGCGACCATCACACCGATCTGATCGAGTTTGGTGAGTTGCGCCAAGGCGATATTGATCTGGGTCTCCTGCCGCACTGACTTATCGCGGAGATGCTGCGACTCCGTCTTGAGCCAGGCCACATCCGACTTGCATATGCCCAGCTCGATGTGACTGGTGCTGACACGATTCTGGAGTCGCCAGACCCAGGCGAATCCACTAGCGACGAGAGCGACGATCGAAACACCAGCAGACATTAGTGTGTCTCTCATGCTTCGCCGATCGGCACGTTGTGCGCTGTTGAGTAAGCCTGGATTGCAGCATCGTTGTTGTCGAGCTGCGTGAGCGCTGCATCGATGTTCGTTTGCCGGTTCGCGGCATCCGAGATTGTCAGGGTGAGATGCGACTCCGTCCCGAGACCTGAGACCAGAACGAGATACTCCACGCCTTGGTCCGGGATGATGTGACTGCTCTTGATTGTCGCTGGCATGGAGCCTCCTATGCTGTTTTCGCGTACCGGTAGGGGCTCGTACCGCCACCACCGCCGGTGCCGCCGGTTCCTGACGCGTTGACTGTGGTGACAGCGCCGACGTACACGTAGCTGTCCGAGGGTGTTGTGCCTGTGGTCAGCAGATAGGTGCTCGTAGCGGTGTTCCAGAGCACCGAGTACGACGTTGAGAGCGCCTGCCCCGTGAAGGACGCAGCGGGCAAGGTCATGGACTGCGACCCGATCTGCTGCGTGTAGCTCGTGCCCGGACCACCCGGACCGTAGACGCGGATCGTCGCCGTGCCACCCGACAGGACCGAGTCGATCGTCGCGTTGTTCGGAGCGACCGACACCAGACCAGGAGCTAGGCCGAGTGAGTTGACCTGCGAGTACACCCGACTGACCGTGTACGGTCCAGCCACAGCCCAGTCACTCGTTGCGCCGCTCGGCTTCACGCTCCGCAAGCGCACGTTGTAGACCTGACCGGTGACCACACCCGAGACGTACGTGGCGGTGTTGCCCGCGTCCACGACCCCGGCATCCTGCCAAGCGTTCCACCCGTTGAGCTGGTACTGGACTTGTATCTGCGAGACGAACACATCGGCGGGAGCGGTCCAGGAGACGGACAGACGAGGCTGAGCCACACCATCAGGACCGACGTACGCAGTCGCCGCGCTGTCTGTAATCGTCGGTGAGACCGGAGCGGCGACCGCTCCAGCGAAGCCGAGCGTCGGGCTCGTACCACCCTGAGGAGTCAGCTCCTCCGATGTTGACCACGCATAGACACTCGGGTCCGTCTCAGCCACGTCGCACTCGATATGGAGTGAGACGCCATCGTCTGCGGCAGACGGGACGAAGCGCATCGTCGTGATCTCCAGCATCTTGTGCGTCATCTGGAGAGCTGGAAACGAGAACTGGATGACATCGAGAGGCTGACACTGATACGCGCCAAGGTTGAAGGCAAGCGTGCCCGAGCCCTGCATCTGGTTCCGCATGAGTTTGATCTTCGCGAGCCGCTGAGCTGTGGCTGCACTCGTGACGAACTGCAAGCGCATATCCGACCACAGCTCGACACCACCCGAATTCACGAGCGGCTGGTTGACCGCATACCCATGCTCGGAGTCCTGTATGTAAGCAGGAAAGTCTGTCGGTTGCCACTCGTATTGGAAGTCAGAAAATGTGTTGCCTGCCTGATCCTTGCCGTTCGTTCCGTAGTAGTTGCCAGCAGGACGAGAGTACGGGTCATTCGGCGCGACGTACGTGCCCTTGACTGACGTGATCAGCTCGCGGAACTTGCGACGCGGTGACCATGCGACCTTGTTGACCAGGTCCGATTCATCGAAGGCGAGCGTCGGTGCGATCCAGGCAGCGGGGTAAATCTTGATCGTCCCACCCGCTGTGCTGATCCTTCCGCCGCAAGCATCGAGCATCGAGGCGAGGATGTCACCCGGAGCTGCTGACGAATCGAATGCACCGTTGATCGTGTAGCGGGACTCAGTCCCACCAGCAGCGAGCGGTACCTGCTCGTCGCAGATGTTGGCGGCAGCGACGAGCTGGGCCTGATCGAGGTCAGCATGCGAGAATCCGAAGCCGTAGATCGGATCGCACAGGAAGTCAGCGATGCAGAGCGCTGCGTTGTTCGACCAGCTCGTTGTGTTCGTGCGCGGGTCCCAGATCGAGTTCTTGCCGAGGATCGTCGCGCGAGGATTGGGCGTGCCGTTCGGATACTTCGAAGCGGAGTAGGTGTACTTGATGTAGCTCCAGCAGCAGCCGTTGATCAGCTTGTCGCCGGTCCACTCGGGCTTGTTCGCGCCAAGGGACGCCATGTACACATTGTTCGGGCCGAGGCGCGGCTCCATGTATAAGCCACCGAAGCTGTACTGATTGTTCGCGTCGTCTCGATACGTGCTGCCATCAGCATTCCCCCACGCACCGCCGTTGTCGGCGAAGTGGACGAGCTTCGAATCGACGTAAAGCTCTTGGATCGCTTGGCACGGATGACCAGCCCACACCACCGCGGTGTTGAGATAGTCCTTGTTCGATCCGCTAGTGCCCATGTACACGATCGTCCCCGCGACACGCGAGACGCCATAGATCACCTGACGAGGCTGAGCTGGCTGACGAGTAGATACGTCGATCGCCTGGTTCGAGCGTAGAGCCTGCTCGATGCCACCGAACGCGAGGCCAGCGCCAGCAGCGCCGATCCCGAAGACGGCATCGGCGAGCACGGTGTTGGTGAGGATGACGGGAGCGAGATATGGAGCGACGACGAAAGCGGCAGCAGCGCCTACGACGAGGGCTGCTCCGATGGCAATCTTGGCCATGAGATTCCTATGGCTCCTAAATGTGGAGCGGTTTGACAATCGCGGAAGTAGTTGGCCCCGACTGAGAACGTAGCCGCTGACTCATCCCCTGACTAGGGGGTCGCTAGAGGCATGCGTGCGGAAAATGCTCAGACGCGCCAAGCGGCGCGACACTGACTGACAGGAACGGCACGCATCGCCTGCTCAGTGACGAACAGAGCGTCGCGACCGTTGAGCGAGACGATCCCGAGAGCGGGACCTTCGTCGCCGTCGTACAGAACCACGTCACCGCGCTGAGCGAGCAGGACTGTCGTGAGCTGGGGCATCCCGTACTTATGGGTGACATATTCGGCTGCATGCTCGACGGTCGAACCACCTGTCACGCGCTTGATCCTTCGAGCAGCTCCGAGCGCAGTCGTGTACTTGCCCCGGAACTCAGCAGCGACATCGGTGCCGGTCATGGCGTGGATCGCATCGCAGACGAACAGAGCGCAGTCTCGGCTCCCAAGCTGGAACGGTTCGACTGCTCGCTCGCTCAGATGTCGCTGTAGGTCTGCTTCCCAGGTGTGAGAGCGGTGTAGAGGCACGAAGTGAGGGACTGAATAGTGCATCTCGATAATCACGATCGGATCGTCGTCGCAGGTATCCACCTCCATGACCACGGCATGGGGCGGACGAGCGAAGACTTTGAAGGAGCGTTTTCACGGCTCCTATGAAATAAGCGAGAAAGACTGTTGGTTGTGGACCGGTCAGATCACCCGGTACGGTTATGGCAGGCTCAGTGTGAAGCGGAGACCGCTCGCTGCACATCGGCTCAGCTACGAGTTGCACCATGGGCTCATTCCTGAGGGCCTTTATGTCTGCCACCGGTGCGATGTTCGTCGGTGCGTCAATCCAGACCACCTATTCCTTGGAACGTCACTTGATAACAGTCTCGACATGCGACAGAAGGGACGTGCTGCTGATAAGTCAGGCGAGCACAACTCGTCGGCGAAGTTGACACGTGAGCAGGTCCAAGAGATCAGGACCAGGCGGTCTGCTGGGGAAACCGCAAAGTCGATCGCGAAGGAGTTGCCCGTTAGCGTCCCGCACATCTACAGCATTACGAACGGCCATGCATGGGTGGGGCGAAAGGGCTCACATGGCTATACGCCGAAGGGCGACCCAAGAGCGCCTATCACTCCCGCCCATCCGTCTGGGCAGTCTTCGATAGGGGAGAGCCGATCCGCTATCCACAAGCTGACGTTCGAGGACGCGCAGGAGATACGGGCCATGCGTGTCGGGGGCGCTAAGTTGTGCGAGCTGGCCGCGATCTATGACGTAACCGAGACCACTGTCTCCCGCATCTGCCTTAATCACATCTGGAAGATCGATGAGTCACCACTCCGAATCAACTTGTCAGTCAAGATCACACCTCCTATGCGAGATGACATCCGCAGGAGACGAGCAGGGGGCGAGGGTGCGGCGAGCATTGCCGCTGATCTTGGTGTTGACAGGACCAGCATCTATAACGTCCTGAAGAGTGTCGAGTGACTTGCGAACGCATCTAGACCCACTTAAAAGCAGCGTTCGCCAGCGACTCGACGAAGATGAAGCCGTTATCGCCTGGGTAGAAGCGATGCTGCTCTGCCGATGTGTACCGGGAGAACTGAGCGCGGCCCATGTTCGTGAAACTGTTTTCGAGCGCGAGGTTGATCGTCATCGAGCTGCCGTCGATCGAAATCTGTGGCTGATCGACGAGGCCTCGGTAGCAGATCGCAGGGCTCGGGATGAGATTGTTGTTGACGTCGAACAGAGCGAAGTAGACCGTCGCAGGGAGCCCGGTCCGCACATTGCCGAGGGCTTCGCCCATCAGAGAGGAATCGATCCCGCTCAGCGTCAGGTGGATGCCCTCTGACTGAACGTCTGATCCCTCGGAGATGGTTGACACCTCGGCCAGTGAGCCCAGCCCTCTGAAGGTGACCCCGTTCCACGCGAGGTCACCGACACCAGTCCAAAGGTTCGCGA
Source organism: Candidatus Dedyshia acidiphila (assembly GCF_051025295.1). Classification (NCBI taxonomy): domain Bacteria; kingdom Pseudomonadati; phylum Acidobacteriota; class Terriglobia; order Terriglobales; family Acidobacteriaceae; genus Candidatus Dedyshia; species Candidatus Dedyshia acidiphila. The sequence goes on from NZ_JBMGJV010000025.1 coordinate 38,831, forward strand.
CACCATCAGTGAATGTGAGCGAAGCGAGGAACGCGGGCCGCACCACCGATGCAGAGATCGCCGTCACGACTCCTGTTGTGAGGTTCCGCATTACCGCAGCTCCTTGACCTTGAGGCTGATCCCGTACTGGAGATCAGCGATCGAGATCGTTCTGGTGTTGTCAGCGAGCCGGAACAGCCCGACCGGGTTCCCTGTGACTATGGCTGTGCCCGCGCCGACTACCTCGCGAAGAGACGGCCAGATCGAGAGCATCGCATTGCCATTCGCGTCCGCAGTCACGTCGTTGAGCACGCAGTGGAGTCGCACAGGCGAGGTGAGCTGCGATCCGTCGGTCGGCACTGAACCGATCTGGATGTAATCGCCCGCGAGCAGGACAGTAGCGTTCGGCTGCCACCCTTGGGTTGCGATCGAAGTGGCCATCGCTGCTGCTGCGGCAGAGATCGAGGCCACACCACCCTCACCGCTCGGCGCTGCACCTTGAGGATCGGCGCACAGCAAGAAGGCGTTCGCCTTGCCGCGACACTCCATCAGGAACGCAACCACCGTCTGAGCTTGTGCTCTCAGCATGGGTGGCCATGTGAGTGTGCCAGTGAGCAGGTCGGCACCGGGCCATGCGAAGCTCTGCGTCTGCCCAGTGAAGGGAGACACGCTCTCCGCAACAGTGTCGAGTACCTGTAAATCGACGGAATGTAATCCCGCTCCCGGAAACTCTCCCGGGAACGAGATCACAGGTACGCCGTTGATTGTGCCGATCCTCACTTGATCACCCACGTCCCGGACGTGCAGACGGCCATGCCCCACGTCCCGATATCCAAGCCTGCGGATGTGCATGCACCGCTCGGAGCGCTGGGAGTCGAGAAGATGGCGATGGCACCGAGGTTGCCGAGCAACGGACCGACCCCGCCATTACCCGGAGCTGCCGCTGAGTTGAGCGTGAACTGTCCGGTGCTAGATATGTTGCCGTTCGCGGTGATCGCTCCTGCCGCGTTCAGGGCTCCACCCAGGTTGAGGCCGGTTGGCAGAGTGTCCGTTAAGCTCCAGCCTGGTCCGCCACCTTGACAAAGAACCGCGTTCACGTTCGCGTTGTCGTTCTGCCCAATCCAAGGGTTCGACCCTACATAAAGGTCGAAGAAACATGCGGAGCTTGACCCATCTGTCGAATTGCCCGCAGCGATCAGAGTTGAGGCTGCTCGCAGCTCGACCAACGAATGGATGTTCGGAGCGGTCGTGAAGTAGTTGCCGTTGACGTTGGTGTCACGAGCCGAGCCGCCGTTCTCGGCTGAACGCCCGTAGAGAAAGGTCTGTTGCGCAGCGGTGAGCGCCTGCTCGGTCATGCCGACCACGATGCCGCGTGGGTTAGCCTCGACATAATTTCCGGTGTAGACCGATCCGACTGTCAGACCTTCGATCGCCGCACCAGCCCCGTTCGCTTCCAGGTCGTTGGCGAGGAACAAATTCCCGTAGTTCGGGCTGGCGACGCCGGTCGATGCCACCGAACCGCCCGCGTACTGCCAGGCCGAGGTCCAGATCGACATATCGCCGTTGATAATGCCCCACGCCCCATTTCCGCCGAGCACGTTGCGCTTCGCGAGCACGTTGTTGCTGGCGTAGCCAGGCGATGCGGCGAGGTGCAGGCCGACCAAGTTGCCCGTGATCTTGTTGTCTTCAATCGTCGCCGCGTTAGTGCCGACATCAAGGATGCCGTCGCCAGCAATGAAGCCATCAATCGCCATCTCGGAGACCTTGGTCGAGTTGACGCCTCCTGCTAGCAACACGCCGCACTTTGCCGTGCTGGTACCGATCAGGTGTCCGCCGCGAATGAAGTAGTGACCCTGATAGCTTCCCGGGCCATACCCCGGGCCGTTTGCTGTCTGGATCGCGCATGCATTGCCGGTGTAAGTCAGCGTCGCGCCTGCTGATAGCTCAAGCGTGGTGGTCGCGGTGTTCGGCAGCAGGATCGAGGTGGCGTACGAGTAGTTGCCCGCTGGCACCATCACCTTGCAGGTCGAGGATGTGCACGTAGCAAAAGCAGCGTTGACCTGCGCACCGATGTCCGCACCCGGGAACTGTGTTGGGTTGAGCACACCGTTGCTGATTTTGCTGGTGAGGGTGCCCGTCGTGAGCGTGCTGGTCAGGATGTTCTGCGGTGTGAACCCCCCGACGTTCAGATTGCCGGTGACGTTCATGTTCCCGTTGACACCCAGGTCGCCCTGGACTGTATCGCCAGCCTGCGGGTAGATCGCGGACGTGTTGGCACTGTAGTTGTCGATCGAGAAGAATGCCCCCGTCGGCTGCAAGCAAGGGATGTCGAGCACCGGAGTCTTGCGGTTGCCGTTATCGACGATGCTGAGGTGATAGCAGAAGCTCGACGGAGCTGTGAGGCTCACATCGGCCAGCGTGATGCTCATCGCACCATTGACCACCTGTGCTTGAGCAGGACGGACGAGCATCTGCCCACCACCACCGACACGAACAGACATCGCAGCTCCGCTCTGGTCTGTCGGCGTGAAGTAGGCGGTGCCCGACTTCAAGGGCGCACCGCTCGCATCGACGATCTGCTGTGCTGCGACGGTGGTGTAGTAGGACGGCGCGACCGAGATCGCGAACAGAGGCACAGAGAGGCACAGTCCTGCGAGCAGGGTGAGGAACTTACGCATGGGATACTCCAGGGTTAGGGTGTTGCAGTCAGCCAAAGGCCGTATCGAGACTGATCAGCGGTCGTGGTCAGCCCGCTACCAGCGGTGCCATAGGTCTGCGACTGGTAATGGCCGGGCATCGTGGATGTGCCATCGGCACCTGTACACGTCGATCCGCAGTAGTCGGTGTACACGCTGATGCCGTCGTCATCCGTGTCCATGGCGACCCAATACGCGGTGTTCGCTGCGAGCGAGCATCCTGACAGCGGCAGGTTGAGCGTGCCGGATGCGTTTGCGGCGAGCGTCGTCGTGGTAAGGCAGCCAGAAACAGCGGACTGGATCACGTCGCCCGCAGCCCACGTGTAAAGCTGACACGAGACGTGAGCGCCTGCTGCGTTGGTGCTTGGCGACAGGTTGACATGGCAGGTAGTCGGGGTCTCTGCGCTGTTCCCCGTCGCGAAGTAGATCGCGATCAGATAGTTAGAGTTCCCGCCATCCGTCGCTCCACTCGCGATCTGCGAGCCGTAGATGGTGGTTGTCTGCTGCTGTGCCCCCGCGCTCCCGATCGTGCGTCGAGGGATCGACCACTGACCGAGAGCTGTGAGAGGCAGGAGGAAGAGAGCGAGGACGACCTTACTTAGCCGAGACATTGAAGGTCACACTCGCTGACGGGGTGATGCTTGCTGTGGTCTGGTTGCAAACTTTGTAGTTGAGCGTGTTGGTCGTCGGCCATGCATCGAGGATGAGACCGCCTGTTGCTCCCCAGCCGATGATCGAGGCAACGTCACCGTTCGGTGAGAAGTCGAGTGCGGAAGAGGAGAGCAGACCGTTCATCGCTGCCGTGCTTACGGTGGAGCAGGTGTTCGCTCCCACAGCAGCCGTGCCGACCGTGATCGTGGTGTTCGCGACCCCCTGAGTCTGGACCGTAGTCTGCGTGGAGAACGTGACCGCATCCGTGTCCACATACAGGTCCACCGTTGCTGGTGTCCCGCTCGATGCAGTTGCCGGGTCAACGTCCACCTGCCACTGCGCACCGGTCACGCCTGCGTACGAGCTGTTGAGCGTCGTCGAGGCCATGCTCGCGGTGAGCGTGGTCGTGGTCCCGTCGATCGAGACCGAGTCCCAGTATTGGCAAGGGACACCGGAGCAGCTCGTGCTCGAATCCGCGTCACGATGGAAGCTCTGCACGAGATGGTGGTAGTTGCCATCCATCAGCGCCGAGCAGGAGACCACGGGTGCGAAGTCCGACCACGAGCTGGTTTGGTTCGCGTACTGAAGATGCCCGGTCGAGCCGTTGCACTGCGTGCCCAGCATGTAGTCGCGACCCTGCGTCTTTGCGAACAGGTAGGTGTCGAACTCCAGGTTCGCGATACCCGAGCTGATGTTGAGCTTCACTCGGCTGTCGCGCTGAAACACCGTCGTCGCATCGCTCTGCGCACCAGCCCATGGCCACAAAACATCCGTGTAGACGCCCTGCTGCGAGGTCGTGAAGGCGAAGTGTGCCACTGCACTCGCCGTCCCGGTGCTCGCGGTCGGAGTATTGAGCCCGAACGTGCTTGTGGGTGCGGCGACAGGAGCATTCGTCCCAACACCACCGTTGCAGGTCGCAGACCCCACATAGCAGGTCTTCCAACCCGTGGAGGCAGTGGTGATCGTCCCTGCGACCTGAGGAGTAGTCGTGACGCTGTTGCGCGTGGTGAGCTGCGATTGAACCCAAGACTGCGACGCTGCCTGCGAGCCATCGCTGAGCGTGAGCGAACCCGAGACCGTTCCGCCTGTGCGGGGGAGCAAGAGAGCGGTGGCGGTGTCTACGTACGACTTCGTCGCTGCTTGCAGTGCGGTCGTGGGGTTCGCAGAGAGGGACAGGGGTCCGGTTAGCGTGCCGCCACCCAGAGAAAGGTAGCTGCTCGTGATCGTTGCCGTCGCGGTGTCAACGTAAGCCTTCGTTGCCGCGCTCGATGCTGTCGTCGGTGCTGTAGTCAGGTACAGCGGCTGCGTGAGCGTGCCGCCGGTGAAGGTTCCTGACCCGCTGCCTGATCCCTGGGAGACCCAGATACGGTTCGAGCATGCATACAGTGTGCTCGGGGTGTACCAGAGCGCGGGCGAGCTGCAACGTCCCTGTGGTGCTTGCTGCGAGAACGTCAGCGCTGGTGTGCTGATCGCTGCGGTCGAGGTCGGCACCCAGGTGTCGAGTGACCATGTCGCGCCGGTCGGGTAGATCACCTGAGGCCAGTTGTAGAGCGGCTGGCCGTTCGCGTCCTGTACCTGAATCTGATAGCCGATCGCCGGATACGTGCCGGTCGTGTCAGGCACGGACACCGACCCGATCGAGCCCGCACTGATGGCGTAACACATCGGGGCTTGCAGATACTGAACACCGTTCGACTCAAAGCCAGTGATGCGGCCCGTCATATCGAGCGGAGTCAGGCACATCTTTCCGGACTGAAGCAGAACGCCACCGAGGGACTGAGCAATATGCGCTGCGACCAGGGTGGTGGACGATGCATTCGGAGTGACCACAGGAGCAGCCTGCGCTGTCACCGAGACTGCGGACGAGGCGCTGCTGAGGTCGTTCGAGTCCCCGCCATACGACGCGACATAGCTGTGGCTGCCGAGAGTTGGGCTCACAGCGTAGGTCGCTGAGCCGCTCACCAGCGGTGCGGTGCCCAGAGTCGTCGCGCCCTCCAAGAACGTCACCGATCCCGTTGCTGAGGAGGGTGCGACAGTCGCGGTTAGGGTGATGCTTGTCCCCACTACCGGCGTCACGTTCGAGGCAGAAAGAGTTGTGGTCGTTGCGACCTGTGTGGTCGGAGTCCAGCTCAGCACCGCCATCGAGTGAGCTGGCAGACTGTAGTTCGAGGGCGAGAAGCTAGCGAGCTGCGTCGTGACCGGCTGAACGTTGAGCGCGGCCTCGTTGTTGTCGTTCAAGTTGGGGCTCGACAGGAGCACCTGCTGGACCGCACCGGATGGAGGGTTCGTGCCAGCGAAGGTGAAGGTGTGCGCAGCAGCAGTGTCGGTGTTGTAGAGGACGATCGAGCGATGCCCGTTCGCATCCTTGAACGGAAATGCATAGGCCAGTGGCAGCGCTGCATTCGCGTTAACCGAGTTGAAACCGGTGAAGTTGTAAGTCGGTGTGCCGGTGAGCGTGGCCTTGTAGAGGTTGCCGATGACGCCACCGTTGGCCACCTGCTCGCCGTACCAGCCGGGGCGCACGCGCTGCTTGGTGCCGTCCACATCGGTCACTTGCGACCAGATGTTCGTGGAGCCTCCAGCAGGCAGCCCCTGACTGTTGGGCGAGAACGCACTGAAGAGATCGAATCCCTTCGCGAGGCCGGGCCACTTCTGCATGGCGAGCATCGCCTGGAGCGGGTACTGGAGCGCGTAGCCTTCACCATCGGGGTAGCCTGCCGCTTGCGCTGCCGTGAGCGTGGACGCAGGTCCGTTGTTGCAGCCGCTCTGTGTGGAATAGTTGGCGTACTCGTACACGTACGCGAGGACGCCCTTGCTAGCTGCGTCTGCGAACGACTGCTGCACGACGCACGGATCAGACGTGTCATTCACGTACGCATAGGCTTGGGCATAGGCGGAGATCCACTGATTCGATCCGGTGGTGTTGGTCACACCCTGACCGCCGTACATGTTCTCCGTGACGCCATCGATCAGGCCTGCATTGGTCGTCAGCATCTGGTCCAGGAACAGGTTCTGCTGGACGCTGGCGAGTAGCTTGATGTTTGACCCCGACCAAGAGGCAGACCCGCGCATCGCGGTCGCCATGCTGTGAACGTATGTGACGTATGCCCACGTGCCCGAGCCCGGGTAAGACATGAAGCCACCCACCTGAGCTGTGTTCCAGGCTTCATTTCCGAATTCAAGATAGATACCGTTAGGGAATGCACTGTCCCACGCTGCGGTCTGCCCGAGAGCGACACGCTTCGCGCCGTAGGTCGTAGCGCTCGATCCGTGCAGGAACTCGATCCAGTTAGCAGCTTCGGTGGGACGCGTGTTGACCGGCACGACTACCTCGACCGACGAGCAGCCAACCTGCTTGGCCACCACGAGGAAGTCGTTCAGGCCATCTTGAATGTCTCCTGCCTGAGAGTAGTTGTTTCCCGCATCGCTGCTCTCGCGGCCAAATGCGGGCTGGATGAGGTTGTCGAGTGTGTCGGCGAACTGCCCACCCCAGTAGCGGCATGATCCGGGATGGAGGTTTGTTAGCAGATTGATATAGCTCTGCCGCCATGCCGTGGGATTCGTGTCGCCGTTGTTCGTGAATGACACGTCGTCCAGCAGGACCTTCATGCCAGTCGGAATCGATATGTTCATGTCGAAACTGCCGCTTCCCGCATTCGCAGCAGTCTCGGCATACGTCATGGTTACGTTGTAAGTCGCCCACGTGGTGGTCGGGGTGAACGACCCCGATGCGTTAGCAGTGCCACCTTCGCGCTGCGTGCCGACGCCGATGCTGCCGCTGCCGGATATGACCTTCGCCTTGATCGAGAACGTATAGGTTCCGTTCCACAGGTATGGGACCGTGCCGGATGCAAGACCAGAAGTCCAGTACATGCTCAGCGTCGCGCCTGCGCCTGCTGCTGTCGTATCCGCGAGCAGAGCCTGCTTACCAGCACTCGAGGGTGCCTGATCGCCAGCAGTCGTATCCACATGGAAGACGCCGCCGCTCGATGTGCTCGTGAACCAGCCAAAGTTGTTGCTCGTGATCTCTGCGTCGGACGTGGCTACGTCTTTGCGGATCTGGATTGCGTCGCCTGCCGAGAATGCCCCGGCGCATGCAGTGCCGAGCGTGTAGGTGGGGCTCGCGCCTGCCGTGTTGGCCGTGATCGCGCCTGTGCATCCAGCGTTCGTGCCGCTGAGCACGTAATATGTGCCGCCCGCCCAGTAGTTCAAGGGAGGCTGCTGCCATGACGCATTGGATACAAAGCTTGTAGCGCTGCCTGCTACGTTTGTCTGCTCGATGATGCCGCGGATGTCGCCTTCGAACCCCGGATTACGCGAGATGAGGTTCTTGGCCTTGAAACTCGCGTCATAGTTTGCGCTTCCGCCGATGTTCAGGCCGAGCCGCTCGCCTGTATTGGCGTACGTGGTCGTGTCATCGAGCGTGACTGTGGTCTGCGAGAAAGAAGGCAGGGAGAGGCAGACCATCGCGAGGACGGTGAGAATGCGGCGCATGTATGCTCCAGAGCCCGGGCGGGCAGGAAAAAGGCCGCTCGGAGGCGGCCTATAGAAGGGATCGGGTAGTCGGGTTAGTAAGCGCCGAGGTAGGTCGCGGTCGCGACTGCTGTGTAACTGGGAGTGCCGTCAGGTGACGATCCAACCTGCACGCTGTACTGGAGCGGCTGGTTCGCCATGAGGTGCGTCACGAAGGATGTCTGCGACAAGCTGGAGAGGCTGTTGAGGTTCGCGACCGAGCCACCCGCGTATGTCGATCCAGCGGAGGTGACGATGTAGCTCAGACCCGCCTTGATCGTGCCGACGCTTGTGCTCGCAGTGTTGACGTATGCCTGGACGGAGATCAGGTACGTGCCAGGTTGCGTGGGAGTGAGGAAAGTCGTGTTGCCGATGCTGAGGGTCGTGTTCGCCGTCGGGACTGTGCCGTTCGAGCTTCCGGAGCCGGTATCCGTGTAACTGGTCACGTTGCCGACGGAGAAGTAGACGGACTCTGTGTTGGCCGCTGTTCCGCGATAGACCTTGTATCCAGTCGCTCCTGTTGCTGCGGCCCAGGTGATCGTGTTCGCAGAGGTGGTACCCGTGGTCGCGATCGAGACCTCGGTTGAGCCCGTGGACTCACCACCCGCTGTGAGCGATGTGACCTTGTAGTAGTAGGCCGCTGCTGCGAGGGCTCCACCCGTCGTTGCTGTGCTCGGTGCGCTCACTACCGGAGCGATGATGCTCGGCCCCGTGATCGTCTTCGTCGCACTACCTGAGGCGAGGCCGGTGCTTGGGAGGGCTGCATTGGCACTGATGACGCCGTTGTTGATCGTGACGGTTGTTCCGTCAGGCTGTACTGCTCCGAGCTGGCCCGTGGTTGCCACCGGCAGATCGGCGGGGACAAGTGTGCGGTATGTCGGTGCTGCTGCTGCTCCGGAGGCCGGACCCGCTTTGATCGTGTTTGCGGCCTGCGTCTTCGCCGTGATCGCGATCGTGCCGTTGCTTGTGATCGGTGATCCGGAGACGGTGAAGTCACTCGGGGCTGTGACCGCGACGCTCGTGACCGTGCCTGATGGGATCGTCGGCTTGTTCAGCAGGTCGGTGTAGGAGCCCGTCGTCGCCACAGTGGCGAGTGACGGCTTGCCGGTCAGGTCGCTGTAGAGGCCGCTCGTCGCCACGGAAGCAAGAGCTGGGGTTCCTGTGAGCGATGAATAGGTGCCGGTTGTTGCGACAGGTGCGAGTGCTGGAACGCCGCTGAGGTCACCGTAAGCTCCGCTCGTAGCCACTGGTGCGAGCGCGGGCTTGTTCAGAATCTGAGCGATGCCACTGCTTGCGAGCCAATCACTGTTGATCTGCGCAGCCGGGATCGTAGGCTTGCCTGTGAGATCGGCATAGGCTCCGGACAGCGCAACGGAGGAGAGCGAAGGCTTATGCAGGATCACCGATGGACCGGTCGTTGCCGTCCAGTCAGCTTGAGCACCACCTGATCCGGAGCCTGACACGGAGACCCACTGACCGAGAGTGCACGAGTAGAGACTCGTCGTGCCAGCGATCGATACGTAACGGACCTGCGCACCAGCGCATGGTCCTGTGGGAGCTTGGCTCGCTTGAGAGATCGCGGTCAGCGGTGCAGGTGTGATCTGTGGCCCGACCCATGTGCCGAGATCGTATGTCGCGCCTGTGACGTATACAGGAGCCGGGAAGGTGTAAAGGGCCGCTCCATGCGCATCGGTGACCTTGACGTTGTAGCCGATCCCTGCTGGTTGCATCACTGCGGTGTCCGCGATCGAGGTCGGTGCGATCGCGCCGTTGACCACCGGAATGCAGAGCTGCGTCGGCAGTACCTGTGCATCACCGAGCTGATATCCCGTGACCTTGCCGTTCAGAACAGGGGTGAGGCAGAGCCGCCCTTCGGCGAGCGGAGCACCGCTGCTGTCCTTTGCGATCTTTGTCGCTACGAGCGAGGTCTGCTGCGAGAACGACGGCAGGGAAGTGAGGACAGCGAGCCCAATGATGGTGAGAAAACGGCGCATGCGACTCCAAAGGAAATGGCCCGCGCTGAGGCGGGCCTATGTGGGTGTGTGAGTTATCGGCGGGACGCTGGCTTGCGGGCTGCTGCTTCACGGCTGGCGTGTTGCGAGGCTGACAGCAATGCGGGTGCTGCCTCGGCGATACCCTGACGGACCATTGCCTTCACCGCTGCTGGATCGGTTGCACCGCGTGCATCGATATGCCAGTTGTGTGTGGTGCCGCCACCGAGCTTGTGGTTCGGCACGATGGTGCCAGGTCCCTTGGGAACGAATAGCTCCGGTCCGGACTCACCGACCAGCGACGCAACACCAGGAGGCGGATCACCGCCGTCAGCGAAGCCGAGGCCACTGAAGAGTGTCCCCACGCTGCTGAGCAGACCGCCGCCACCAGCTCCACCGAGCAAGCCACTGAACAGTGCAGCCTCTCCCTTTTGCAGGAAGATGTTGGCGAGGTCCTTGGCGATCGATGAGAAGAAGCCCTTCCATGAGGTGCGCTGACCGGACAGCATGTCGCTGAGCTGCTCGTTGATGCCGGTGAAGGAGGACGACCAGATATTCCGGACCTGACCTGCGGTGTCTTGCGTCTCCGTGATGTACTGCCGAAGCGACTTCGAGAAAGCGCCTTTGCCAGTCTGATCGGTTACCGCATCTGCGTCCTGACCCTGCTCATAGGTGCGCTGCTGACCTAGGACCTGACCCTGTGTGTCCAGCTCTGCGAGCTTTGCACGTCGCGCGTCGGGTGAGAGGTCAGGGTTGCGCTCGATCTGCTTGCGCTGTTGCGCGAGCTTCGCGAGTGCGTCTGCGTATTGCTGGGTATGGATTGTTGCGAGCTGCGTTGCCGCGTCGAGCTTCGTGATCTCGCCGTTGCGCTCCTGGTCGGCGATCCGGGCTTCCGCCTGCTTGTCTGCTAGCTCGGCGAGAGTGGACTTCTGCTCACTAAGAGCTGCGAGGTAGCTCTGGGTGTCACGCTCTGAGGACGTAGTGCCCTTAAGTTGATCCTGGAGCTTGCCGTTGTTGCCGAGCATCGTCCGGACAGCTTCCGCGCCTTCGTGGTTCGTTTCGTTCCATCCACGCAGTGCGGTGTTCAGCCCTTCGAGAACAGACTTGTACTCGGTCGTGCCTTCCTTGAAATCGTGAAGGTGTGTTGAGTAGAAGTCGATCTCCGTCTCACGCTGACGCTGAGAGAAGTTGCCCTTGCTCTCACCTTCATGCTCCGTGAGCTGCGTGCGACGGATGCTCAGCTCTTCTTGGAGTGCACGGAGGTGATCCGCATCAGCCTTACGCTTGAGGTCGGCACCAGTCTTGGCGTTCTCCGCAACGTCCTTCTGAGCAACGAGAGCATTGTGCTCTTTTGTGAGGTCGAGCTTGTCCGCCTCGTCGTAGTTGAGACCGAGTGCTCCCCGGAGCGCAGTGAGCGTCCTGCTTTGGTCGCCGTTGACGCTCGCGTATGTGCCAGCGCCGTATTCGCCCTTTTGTGCACGGACCTGCTCAGAACCGTTCGGACCTTCCGCATACTTGACGTAACCACTACGCAGACTGATCTGGTCGCGGTAGTACGCACGCTCGTTCTTGATCTGTTGCTCGTAGTCCTGCTTCGCCTTTGCCGCACCAGTCGCGTCGCCGTTGTGCGTCGCGTCGTCGAAGCGCTGGAGAGCTTCGGCCTTGTTGTTCTGAAAGTTGTTAACGTTGCCGAACACTTCGTTCGTCGAGTCTGAGCCCATGACGCGAGCGAGCAGGCTCGCCTTGTTGCGCTCCAGCAGTTCTTTCACCTGCTTCGCGCCGTTGGCTGCGGACATGGCAAGCTTGTCAGCCTCGATGCGAGCATCTGCGAGCTGATCCTTGAGCACGTTCTCGTGCTTTCCTGTCAGCTTCGCGATTTGCTTTTCAAGCTCGACGTTCGACTTTGCCAGCTCATCATTCGACAGACGCGAGCTGTTCTGCATGTCCTGAAAGCTCGCCTTGAACTGAGCACCAGCCTCGCGAGTCTTCTTCGTGAAGTTGATCAGCTCGTTCGCGCCGCGTGCGATGACCTCTGCTACAGCGAGTGCACCGATGATCGGAAAGGCTGCTGTGAGAGCGGCACCGACACCCGGAAGCATGGACAGGAACTTCTCAGCGGCACGAATCGGGATGGCCCCCTCAATGCCACGCAGAGCACCGGATGCAGCGGCAGCGGAAGAGACCGTGTGCGACGCCATCTCCTTCGACGCGCCACCCAGCTCGTTGAGCTTGGCCTTCGCCTTATCGATCGTCGCGGAGTATGTTGCGGCTTCGACCGTCAGGACGACGTTCACTTTTCCCGCTGCTTGACTCGGCATCTTTTATCCCTTTGTTTGCGGGTCGGAGGCGTCCTCGGTCAGAGACTCGACGATCGCATCAGTTGCTGCGGTTGCGGTGGCATCGAACGCGGGCCGGATGAACGGATGGGCTGGTACTTGGCTCACTGTGGTGCCGTTGACCTTTACGAGTCGTCCGTTGCCCCGGATGCGGCCCTTCTTATCTAGGCGACGCTTGCCACCGACCACCATCTGGTGGCCATATTCGACCCAGCCTGCTGCATGCTTCGTGTACTTCCCCGGTCCGATCGTGATGGCGAGATTGTCACCGTCTGTGGTGGCGTGGACCTCAATGTCGCCTTTGAGAGCACCTGGAGGCAGCGCTGTACCAGACGGAAGATCAGGACGCTCTGGAGCACGCTCTTGGATCGCGGCACGTTCGACCTCAGCTCCCTTGCGGAGAGCCTTCCGGATGATCTTCTTCACGCGTGCGGGATCGGCCATCCGAGTGAAGGCCTCGTCCAGCTCCTTGAGGCCGTCGATGTGGACTGTGATCCCGTCGCTCATGGTTGTTCCTTCGCCATCGACCGGAAGAAGTTCGCCACACTGGCGTCCTGCTCTGGCGTGATCTCTGTCGAGGGCTCACGATGCTTGATCGGAGTGAACACAAAGTTGTCTGCGGTTGGAGGCTTGTCGTAAGTACGCATGCCGTTCTGGTAGATCGCCGCTGCGATAGCTCCGAGCTGCCACTCATGTTGAGCACGACGGAGACGCACTCGCTCGCACAGTGATTCGAATTGCCGGTATGTCAGTGCGAGCCACTCCTCGTCGTTGAGGTGCAGCTCGGCTCTGGCGATCGTCCACAGGGACAACCACCAGTCGTCGGGCTCTACTTGGTCTCGACTACCGGCTGAGGAGGGTTTGCCTTCACCGGATCAGGCAGGTTCTTCCTGAGAGACTTCAACAGGAACGTGAAGACCTCGTTGAAGTTGTCGAGCGACAGGACGCGGAAGCACCAGTCAAGATCGAGATCAGGCTGGTGACGATTGACGCCCGCGAAGAGGAAGCACGCGACTTCCTTCGCGCCGAACTTCGAAGCATCCCAGGCGTCGAGTAAGTTGACGCCTGTCAGCTCCTGCATCATGTGCAGCGCGGCGAAGTCATAAACGATGACCAGGTCGTGACCATCGAGTGCGAGCTTCGACGCTGCTGCTGCTGGGTTGGGTTTGCGCTTAGTCATTAGCTGCCCGGAGTAATCGCAGGCGCTGCGATCAGGTCGAGGGTGACCTGCGACATGATGAGCTTGTCGGTCTCGATTGACGTGATCGGGGTGTACTTGGCGATGATGCCGGAGACCGTTACAGTGTCACCGGTCGTAGTCTGGCCCGCCTTCAACGGCAGTACGAACTTGAAGTCGTAGCTCGGACCAGCTACGTTTGCGAATGCGGTCGCGAGTGCAGTCTGACCTGCGTCCGAGGTGTCATGGACGATCTCCAGGTCCCATGTGCCCGCATCGCGAACGGCTGCGACCTTCTGGACATAAACGCTGCCGTCGAGGGTGCTGTATTTGACCACGGTTGCGGATGCGCCGCTGGCCTTCGCCGACATTACTTTGCCGATGGTGGACGGTGTTGGGCTGCTCGCGCCGGTGATGCCGACGAGCGATGCGATGGTTCCGAGGCCGAGCTGGCCGAGGGTCTGAGACATTGGGGCTCCTTAGCCTGTCAGTGCAGGCGGTTAATTGGGTTTGACAGGCTGTGGGTGAGCGGCTAGGCCGCGTAGGACATTGCGTAGAACTCGACGCCGCAGCGGAACAGCTCGTCGCCGCTCGCGTAGAAATCGATCGGGTTGATGTACTGAAAGCTGACCAGTGTCCCGTCAGCGAGCGTGAATCTCTTACCCGAGAGAAAGGTCGTCACTGCGTCACGCACGAGATCGGCGGAGAGGTAATCACTGCCCCAACAATCGAGCTGGACGCGAACCTTCTGAAATCCCCGCTCCGTGAGCGTGGGCTGTGATGAACCACCGACGATCTGGTACGTCACGGCAGGCATCGTGACCGAGTCTGCCTGGTCCGTTGCTGATCCAGTCGGGAGGAGCAGTGGGTAGATGCGATCCGCGACGAGGTTCGAGATCGTCGGCTCGGTGCTGAGCAGGGTGAAGAGGCCGGGACCGATCACAGTGCACCGTCCAGTCGGTAGCAGAGAAGATGGACTTCTCGGTTCTTCATCGCTGCATTGCTGATCGACTCAATCTCGAAGAGCGTCTCTGTCCCTGTCGTTGGATCGGTGTAGCGGACGCGGTTTGAGACTGTCACCCGGAGTGAGCGCGACCAGCGAAGGATGATGAGGTCCGTCGCCTTACTGACGAACTCGTCCTGCTGGTAGTTCTGAGCCGAGAACTGGTCCCGGATGCACGCCCACAGAGTGGCAACATCGGTCCAAGTCTCAGACACACCGCCTGCTGCATCGCGCTGTGTGGAGCGAGCGACGATCGTCACCCGGCGATTGAACTCGCCAGTCTGTGTGGGGACGATCGGCATTAGTGAATTCCCAGGACGCACACCTTGTGAAGGGTGAGCAGTGCATCTACAGCGAACGGGACGGTCTTCATCGTCAGCGGTGAGACAGAGTCACGGTTCGAGTACCAGCCGGATATCAGCAGAAGCATCGCCTGCTTGATCGAGGCCGGGCAGTTATCGACCGTCTCTCCATCGCCGTAGCTTCCTGCTGTGTACGTGACTTGCACGCTACCGGGGACATAGGTGGCAACGTAAGGCCATGCAGCACCGGGGGCAGGAACGACACGAGCTGGCGTCGAGTTCAGGTCGGAACGATAGGTCGATGGGTCGAGCGTGATCGTGTTGCCCGCTTCGTCCTGGTACGTGATCGAGAGGATCGCCGTGACCTTGGGCTTCGGCAGCCTTATCTCGAAGTGCTCCCAGTACTGAGGAACGACTCTGTTCGTCTGGATCGGGTTGAGCGTCTCGCTCCATTGCAGCGGGAAGCTGTCCAGGCTGAGCAGAACGGTGCGCTCATACAGTGCTCGACGAGTGATCTTCTCGACGTACTCGCGAGCTGCAACGATGAGCGTGTCGATGAGCGCGTCATCATCATCGAAGTCCACCCGCAGGTGTTGCTTTGCCATCGCCAGTGTGACCGGCTCAGCTTTGGGCTGCGTGATGTCGATGGCTGAGTACATTTAGCGGCTCTCTGTCGGCATGCGGGATGCGCGTTCGCGCTTTGCACATGCGGTTGCTGCTGGTGTCGCTGGAGCGATCGCCGTGGCTCGGCCCATGTCGATGAGCCGCTGTGCGATCGGATCGGGCAGCGTGAGGATCACGTTGAGCGTGGCGGAGCTGAGGCTGCGTACTTGCATTGAATGTGTCGGGGCGGATAACGCGCCGCCCCGGATCGCGGTTTTGCTTAGGTTGCGGACTGAACCAGGTTGACGAGCGGGTGGGTGCCCGCATCGAGGCTCACGCCACCGGCACGGATCACGCCCATCAGGCCGACTTCCAGGTTGGCCATGTAGAGCTCGCTGAAGCGGACAATCTGGAGATCGCCGTCCGTGCGGAGCAGATAGGCCCGCGCGAAGTCACCGAACTGGATCGCGCCGGTCACGCTCGCACCCAGGGCCGGAAGGCTCTGATTGAGAACGATGTCCGCACCGAAGATCGAGGAGAACGGCTTGCCGTCCACACCCGATGCCTGGAGCAGCGGACGACCGAAGCTATCCACTTCACCCATCAGCGTCGCGCGAGTCGCGGATGACATCGCGAACTTCGCGTTCGGCAGGTAGGCCGGTTCGAGCTGGCCGTACAGGTTGGCCAGGTCGGTGTACTTCGGACCGGCTGCCGGTGCGGTGATGGCAGAGGCATGGGCCGCTGCGATCAGCGACGCGACATTTGCACCGTTGCCGTTCGTGACGTAGTTCTCCATCCCACGACCGAAGCGCTCGCCGAATGCGTCACGTAGCCACGCTTCAAGGTTGAAGCTTGAGTCGTTCAGCTCGGCGAGCGTCACCTTGACGATCTTGGTGGTGATGATGTCGGTGCTGACGATCACGGAGCTGAAAGCCGGGTCAGCGTTTGCTGGAACGGTGGTGTTCTCGCCGATCGTGACGAGCGCGTTCGCGGAATCGTTCATCAGCGCGAGCTTCATCGGGGCCCCGTTGTTCGCAGTCTTGCGCTGCGCGACCATCTGCGCGATCGGGCCGTACAGCTTCTGGGCCATGATGAGCTGCGGGTAGAACTCCTGCGCGATGACCGCACCAGCAGTGCCGGTGGTCAGGTCACGACGCTCAGCCAGGAACGAGCGGTGCTCGGCATCGACAGAGCCAGTCGCCATCCACTGACGGGTCGCTTCGGCGATGCGCGATTTGCGCTGCTCGGGCGATACGTCACCAGCCTCCGGCTGCGGACGGTGAGTCGGAGGGACGTTGCGGGCTTCGGCCTCGGCCTGAGCTGCACGCTCCTCACGGGTGATGAGCTGATCGACGACATCCGACTCAGCGATCATGCGGGTGGCCGCGTCACGCTGTTCGGCGGAGACGGTCTCGGACTGCATGATCGTGCCTGCATCATGCAGCAGCTTGTTGCGCTTCTCGCGCAGTTCGTTCAACAGGGGCATGGTGTTTCCTTTTCCTTTGTGGGGTTGTTGCGGGGACAGTCACCACGCCGGGTGGGGACTTCGTAGCGGCACGAAGGCGCGAGCCATCGAAGGCATCCGGCGAGCGGACACGTCGTCGTGCGATCTTGGGGGGTTAGCTGTAGATTCCGCGCTGAGCTAGTGCGAGCCGAATCTCCAGCTTGTGTCGATCCGAGTCACAGATCGAGCGCTCTGCCTGCGAGCCTTCGCAGTGCGGGTCAGTGCAGTCTGAATCGGAGCATTCTGCACAGTCGCCGTCCTGGCACTGCTCGCAATCACATGCGCAGAGCAGGTCACGCTTATCGTTCGTGCGTGCCTCAGGCTTGCCGTCTGGAAACAGCGAGCGGAGCTGAGCGTCTGTGTCGGTATAGGCGGGCAGGCTGACGATCGAACCTTCGAACACGGTCACATCGAGGAGCGTTCTGACGAGCGAGCCGTTGACCTCAGCCCAGTTGTCTTCGTTCGTGAAAAAGCCGAAGGAGCACTTGCCGATGTCGCCTCTTGCCATCGAGACCTTGAGATCACGTGCGTAGCTTGTGTCGGGCAGCTCGACGGTGAATGCCAAGCCAACCTCGTCCTCGGTAACCGAGAGCGTATCTGCCGATGTCCTGCCGATGATCTTCGAGCTGTCGTGATCGACGAATGCGCAGACATCGGGGCTCTGCTTCAGTGAACGTGCGAAGGCTCCAGGAGCGATCTGTTCGCGGAAGCCACCGAGGTCTTCGGACAGTGAGTTGAACTTCGCGAAGTATCCGGTCACCTTGTTCTGATCGACAGTGATCGTCTGCGGTAGGGCTCGGAACTCGCGCTTATTCTGTTTCGCCATCATCGGAACCTTTCAGCGCGAGATGAGCGCCCGCATCGCGGAATACGTTGATCGAGAGTGACCTGACGGCCTTGCGCAGCTCAGAGGCGGAGGTCTCATCAGCTTTCTCGGCGGTCCATCCTGCTGAGCGCTTGTGGACCGTCTTCAGGTGGTCGGTGACGAGGTCATCGAGCGATGTGTGCCAGGCAGGATCGAGGCCGAATCGGAGGCTCGCTTGCCGTCCTGCTTCGTCTGCAATCGACCTCAGAAGAGGCCGAAACACCTGCGAAATGAGCCCGAAATCCTTATGTTCGCGGGCAGAAACGCGTCCGACCGCATCGCGGTAGCAATGCAAGTAGGTTGAGGTCAGCGAGCTGATGAGATCGCGCTCCTGCTGTGTCGGTGGCGTATTGTCGGTAGGCGCGGGCAGTGCGGCGACAGGCTGCTGTGTGATCGGCTCTGTCTCGGCCTGCTTCAGGAGCTGCTCTGCGTTGCCCATGTTGGTCGGATAGAGGTACACATCCCCGACCGGACCGATGCTGTTTTCGCCCATCTCGGTCCGAATGTCATTGATCGAGTACCAGCCCCACTGACGACCGAGAGCGTAGCCCTGAGCTTGCGACTGGAAATCTCCACGCAGACGCTCACGGACATCGAAGCTCACGACGTAACGGCCAGCGTTGCGACCCACAGTAGGCAGCAGCTTGCGAATGATCTCTTGCTCGAAGCGCACCAGGTACGGGCGGAGCGAGTCCGTGACGAAGCTCAGCTCAGCCTGCTCGTGGTTCCCACGGCCCTGGGTCGTGGTGTCGCCGATCTTGTAGGGAGGCAGGCGGAAGAGTGCGGCCATCTCCGTGCGCTGATATTTCCGCGTGGCGAGGAACTGGCTTTCTTCGGGGCTGAGGCTGATCTGGGTGTACTTCCAATCGCCTGGAAGCAATGCGGTGCGGCCTTGGTTCTCGCCACCCTGCGTGCTTTCCCAGGACTGGATCGACGCAGCGACGGTCTCCTCATCCATTCCCTCGGGGGCGGTCAGAACTCCACCGGCGCGGGAGCCGTTGCCGAAGAATCGCGCACCGTACTTTGTAGCAGCCTTGGAGAGCCCGATCGACTGCATCGCCATACGAACTGGCGAGATGCCCTTGAGTCCATCGAAAGAGAACAGCGGCACGTGGAGCACGTTCTGAGCGGGGATTACGCGTGTCTGCCCGTCCTTCATCCCGTCGGACGTGCGATACGCGATCTGGCCATCCGGCTTGCGGAAGGGCTCAGTCTTGTTCGGGTGGATTGGGTAGAGCGCTACAGCCTGTCCAGCAGCATTGCGGACAATCTCTGCGTAGCAGTTGCCAGTGAGCGCGAGTGATCCTGTGAGGGCCTCGAAGAATGTGAAGGCGGTCATCTCCGGATTCGGTGCACAGGACAGCAGGTAGTAGAGCGGATGATCGAATGCTTCCTGCTTGCCCTTGTCGAGAAGCTCGTACATCTTCATCGGGAGCGACGCGATCGACTCGCTGATGACACGCACGCACGCGTATACATCTAGGTGTTCGAGTGCGGACTGATCGGTGATCACCTCTCCCGCTGCACTCTTTTGGCCGACGCCGATCCACGCGAGGATCGCCTTTACGGTATCGCCGGAGCCTGCCATGGAGTCAGCGCTGCTACGCTTCTCGATCGGCGCGTTGTTGAACAGTGTGAGCAGACGGACATCCTTTAGATCACGCGTGGTTTGAACCACTTGGTTTTGAGCGGCACGACGATGGCTCGTGACATCGCTGTGATCGTGGCGGACATGCCGTCGATCTTTTCGGTTGATTCAGCCTTGTCGGGCTTGATGTTGCCGTTTGAGTCCGAGGTCGCGACGATGTTCGAGGCGTTCCAGCGGAGCACCGGCTGATCACCATGCGCGATCTGCTGAGAGAGCACCAGCTCGTATAGCCGCTTCATGGGCGCGTTGAGACTCTGAGAACCCTGACGCACCGGGACCACTGTCAGGCCATCCTGATCCTGAAGCTTCTGTGCTAACTCGTCAGCATGCCACGGGTCGAAACAGACCTCACGGAGGTCGTACAGCTTGGACAGCTCGACGATCTTGCTGCGAATCGCGTCGCGGTCGATGACGTTCCCGTCAGTCTTCACGATGTGCCCGTCGCGCACCCACTTGTCGTAAGGCACGTTGTCCTGGTTCACGCGATCTCTGATCGAGTCACCCGGCAGCCAGAAGTACGGTAGAAGACGCCAGAGCTTGTCGTCCCCGTAAGGCGGAAAGACGAGCACGAGCGCGGTGAGATCATCGCTGCTGGACAGGTCGAGGCCAGCGAAGCAGGGTCGCTTCTTGAGAGCGTCCGGATCGACGGGCTCGGTGCACGCGTCCCACTTGGCGATGGGCATCCAGGCCGTATGCCTCTCGGTCCAGATGTTGCATCTGTAGCGCAGGAACTCGTTGTACTCGGAGGGAATCATCCGAGCTTGCTTTGCTTGATCGCGGAGCGTTTGCAGCTCTACCGAAACACCGAGGTTCGGGTTGGCCTTGATCCAGAGCGACTCATCGAACGGGTCATCCTTCTCAGGGTCAAGCGCCGCGATCCAGCTCAGGAAGCTGTCATCCTCGATAACGCCGTCGAGGACCTGCTTTGCGTATGTGTGCTGTTCGTAGCAGAGGCTGTGCCGATCAGAACCTGCCGTCGTGCCCGAGATCATCAGTGACCCGGGCTTCTTGCCTAGGGCCGTCTTGCACTTTGCCCATACGTCACGGCTGCGGTTACGGACCCAGGCATGAATCTCATCCGCGAGGATGAGGGATGGCCGGAGTCCGTCGAGCGACTTCGCATCCGACGACAGGGGCTGCATTTTGCAGGCCAGCTCGGTCGAGTGCAGGTTGTTCGTGTACGCGCTGAGTATGTTCAGCGCTGGCGACACGTGCGCCATCTGCACGGCGGTATCGAATATGATCTTGGCCTGTTCTCGCTTCATGGCGACGCTGAACACTTCCGCGCCACGAACTCCCTCACCGACCAGGATGTACAGGCCGATCGCTGAGAGCAGGTATGACTTCGCGTTTCCTCGCGCGACCTCCAGGTAAACGCTCCTGAAGCGACGCTGACCCTCTGTCGTACGCCACCCGAACAGGACCCAGAAGAGCGCCTGCATCCAGGGGCTCAGGATGAACGGATCGCCAGCCCTGACAGGGCCGTTATCCGCCGGGTGCTTGACCACTCGGTGGCAGAACTGGATCGAGCGCATTGCTTGAGCGCGATCGAAAACGAGCCCGCGTGTGTGGCCTGTTCTCAGGTCGTCCACATGACGCTGGAGTGTCTTGTGGACATACTCCGCTGCGAGCTGCTCACCTGACAGGACGCGCTGGATGTAGTCCTCTGCGACCGTTACCCGGTCACTGCACGTAGGCGTCGTCGCCGTTGTCATCGAGGAGGGCATCGAGTTCGGACCTCTCGCTCTTTGGTGCGACGCTCAGGCGTGAACGTGAGCTGGGATCGAAGCCGAACAGCGCGGCGGCCTTTAACATCGCTGCCTGTGATTCGCGTGCGACTGTTGTCGCCGGGTGCCGACGCACCCGAGAACCGATCACCTCCCCCGCCTTCGACACGATGGGCTCGTTTACGGTTTGGCCTTCACGCTCGACGATCTCCTCTGCGGAGCGCCAACGGGCATAGGACTGGCAATATGCGGCCAGACTCGCGGTATCTACGCTGCGGAGCATGTCGAGAGCGGTTAGCTCACCGACGATGCGACGCCACTCTTGCTTTGCTACTTTGCTCAGCCACGCCGGGCACTTTGGAGCCCCCGAGAATGCAGGCTCGTGCTCGTTGAGCTTACGCTTCCCAGGGTTGCCGGTGAGCTGCTTCAGGGCTGAGGGCTTTGGTTTGCGACCGCGCATACTGGCTCCTCGATCCGCTCGATGTTCTCGGCCCGCTCAAGGTCAGCGACGATTGCGATTGCTCCGTGATCATGCTGGATCAGGTCGAGCAGCTTGCTTAGCACGGTGCCCCAGAGTTTGCCTTTGAGTGCGGCACGAGCAGCGTGGGAGCTTATCGTCTCCCCGGGCTGGCCGTTGAGCAGCACGTTCGCGAAGACATCGAAGGCGACGAGGACACGACGAGGGTAGTTGTCGTGCGCGGCCTGGAGTCGATACAGGGCGATCTGTGCGGGTGTGAGCGGTGTGATCGGGGGAGTCATGATTGCTTATGCGTGAAGATCGCCAGACCGCCGCCGATGAGGAGCTGAGCCATGTCTGCATGCTTCGCCACGACAAGCGAGGCCCCGATCAGGAGGATGGCGATCGACCAGACTTGAGTGCTCACGTTGTTCAGGGCCGCGATCAGAGCGGAGAGGACTGTGAGGAGTTTGTCGGTCATCGGATCACTCCGCAGGCTCGGAGAAAGAACCGAACCACGAGGGCCGCTAGTTGATTGGCGAGCTTAAGCATGGTTTTTGTTTTCGGATCGAAAGTTCGAAAATCGCGATTGCGAAAGTTTGACCGGGGCGTGGTCTATGGCATCTTGTTGAAAACAAACGCGACCCCCCTACCCGGGTGGGTCAGGGGTGGGTTGCCACGCATTGTGGCCTAACGCAGACCTCTCTTGCGGGCAGCGGTCTCGACGTTTTGGGCAACTGCGTTTGTTCGGAAGAAGCGCTCGACCTGCTCGGTCTGCTTGGGTGTGATACCTGTGTCCAAACCCGGGTGGTCACTGACCTCGGGAGCGAACACGATCCCTTCGAAGTCGAGGACGATGCCGTGAGCCCGGAGTGCGGCAGCTACCTCTTCGGCTTCGTCACGTCGCATCATGAGGTCGAGTGTGAGGGTCGCGATCTCATCTCGCTCTAGCTTCATCTCGAATCGCGCACAGCGCTGAGGAATCAAGCCCTTGCTCGCCAACTCTTCGCTCAGTGGACTGTGCTCGATGCTTATCTTCATCTCTGGCTCCTGCTCCTGCGGACGGCTAAGGTGTGATCTTTGGTTCGGGACCTGCGAAGGCTGCTGCGATCTCCGCGTCCACGTCACGGACAAGAGTCACGTGCTTGTCGGTTCGCGTCGTCGCGCGAAGGATGCGGTTGTACGGCAGTTCAGGTAGGAGGAGCAGCCGACGTACATCGTTCATACTCAGGGCCTGCGAGCGGATCAGCTCAGCGTATTCTGCCTGCTTGTCATCTGTTCTGTCTCGCGGTCTTCTCTGTGTGGCACGGTCGGCAGAGCGACTGTAAGTTGCTCGCATCCAGCCTGAGAGGATCGTTCAGGCCTTTGAACGGGATGATGTGATCCACATCTACTGCCGCCGTCACGCGCTTCGCGCTGAGACATGCACGGCACAATGGTTCGCGTCTGATGTGGGCTGCTCGTAGTCGTTGCCAGATTGCGTCGTAGCCACGCTGCGTTGAGCTGCCTCGCCATAGCTCTCGTTGCTGTTTGTGCTCTGCGGTGTGCTTTGCGCAGCGACCTGTGTCCGAAAGCTCAGGGCAGCCTTGTGCTGCGCAGGGGCGTTTGGCTCGTGTTGGCATCTTGATGTGTCCCGCACTTTGCGCGACCCGCAGGCTGCGGCAGGTGTGCGGGCGAACCTAAGCGTCACGCCAGCGAGCGGGGTCTGGCCTCAGCTCTGGCCGTCTCGGCCCTTCATATGGAGATCGATTATGAGGGGCCTTCTCAACGACGAATCGTAGATCGTCTGATCTTTTTCATGCGCGAAGAGATTGTGGATGCCGGAACACCGACCAGGATTGCGATCTCTGAGACGGTGTATCCACGATGGATTAGATCGACGACCTGCTCCCCGAGGACCTGGACAGCGATCCGTCTCACGCGTGCTGCGTACATCGAGTTGTGTCGCTCGCGCTTCTCGGCTTCAGGCAGTGTGTCTGTTGCCGTGTGCATGGGTGATCGCGTCGCGTCGATCGCTCTCCCCTTGGCCATGGATACGACCAGGCCCGCGATCTTGTCTTCGAGCTGGGACAGGTTCGCCCAGATCGCCACTGTGACCTGTTGCGCGATGTCATCTACATCCACGGTGCGATCCACGCTCAGCGCGACTCGACGTGCCGTTGCGGTGACCTCCAGGAGCAGCGGGTCAAGCTGCTCCGGGTCTGTGCGGTATGAGGCGAGGAGCATGTCGAGTTTATGCATGCTCGGGTTCCATGAGGACGATGTACCGAGCATAGGAGCGGCGCGGCTCCCAGGATTCGACGATCAAGTACGCTTGTGGGTCCTGACGGTCGATGTATCTCTCCATGAGGGCGGGAGTAATACTGAGGGACTCTGCTCGCTCAAGGCTGTTTGCTATTGCGGCGCGGGTGCGTGTGCGGTCGATCGCGTTAGGCATGGCTACGCACCTCGTACCGGGAGGCGTACGCGTCCACGGCCTGCTCCAGGTCGCCGGGGCGGTATATCGAACCGTCGAGGATGATTCGCATGACCACAAGCTCACGCACTATGGCGTCGAATGGAGCTGCGATTGGTCCGCCGATGCCAATGACTGGGTGAGCTGCCGAGAGCGCGTGTGCTGCCGCGACGCGCGTGGTTATCTGTTGTGTGTCCATGTCCTGTCTCCTCGGGGCGTTGGCCCTCACTAGGGATCAGGAAGTCTGTTTTCTGGGCGGGCGCTGCGCCGATCTTGTCACTCTGGACGAAGAGGTCGAGATCCTTCGCTGAATCTCACCACAGGTGACCAAGTCAATCCGTGCTGTCGGTGGACTCTTCCGCTTCATCGCGTTCTGGCGTGATGAGGTAGACCGGGGCTCCAGGTAGACGGGCTGGAACGAACAGATGGCCGAAGCCAAAGCCGTCCAGGAACCCACGAAAGAAGATCGCCAAGCGCATCGGCAACGACGATACGCTGGTCGGGATGGGAGGGCAATCGAGCAGTACAAAAGGAGACCCCGGCTCTCATGTGGACAAGCCGGGGAAGGAGAAAGACAGGAATCGGGAGGAGATGGCAGGCCCCACCCGACATAGAGGTAATACTCAGTGGGTTTCGGGGTCCCTGATTATCAGGATCAGAGAAAATTCTGCCCGAATTATTTCGCCAACTGGTTCACGTACAGGTATTCACCTAAGCATCTATATGGCGTCGAAATGGCAAGGTCTTAAAGTGAATCTGGAGAGGTGCCGCACTCCGCTGTTACGTTGATACTGCTGGTCGGAGCTGAGGGGCGATTATTAGGACCAGAATGAACGAGAACGGCCTTCTATCGAACCCGTACTTATGGTTCCGGGCAGTTGCCTTGCCACCAGTGTAGGTATTCAGTGTAGGTTCAGTGTAGGTTCCGGATGTGGGCTAAGTCTCTGCTGCCATTAGGGTTACGACCAGAACGAGGACTAGTAGTGTAGGTAGAAGATCGTTTCGCGCAAACCCTCTGTACAGAGCGTATATATGTATTCTTCTTCTTCTTACTTAAGAAAAATACCTACACTACCTACACTACCTACACCAGCCCTCTGCTATCAGTCACTTACAAGCATCTCTAACCTACACCGAACCTACATCAACCTACACCGCTACCTGACCCACTCTCACTAGGACCCCGTCGAGCCCTCTACCTGTGGTTCCGGACAGTCACTGTGCCATGTCTTTCTCCTCTCGTGGGTTATCCACATTTTCCACACCGAAGTGAACCCAGTGTGAGGACTACGCAGACCAGGGTGTGGCCTCGCATTTCTCGCACGCGATAAACGAGGCCCGACGAGCGCTGAGGGTATTCCCCTCCAGCGCTTACGAAGGAGACACACATGCCGACCCACACACCGACACAACGCCTGATCCTGATCGCCCTTACCGCCGCCGCTCGTCCGCTCGACACCACTGAGATTGCCATCTCGATCGAGTCCACACCCCGCACCGTGAGCGACCGCTGCTCGGTCCTTTGCCGCGATGGCGAACTTATTCGGATCAAGCATGGAGCCCGCACCCTGTACGCATTGCCGACCGCCATCGCGAGCACCACCCCAACCGGGGCAGATCAGCAGCAGTAGGAGTGGGACATGGGCAACGATAAGTATCCAGGCAGCGACGCTGCCGCAGTTCGCGAGGCACTCGCCTCGATTCGTAGAGGCAAGGTCACGGT